>JBBIIR010000020.1:0-12809 GCA_037446455.1 Hydrogenophilales bacterium
ATGCATCGCCAGCCGGCTGCGAGGGCGGAATGCTGTGCATTCCGAATTCCCCTCTCGCCCCGCCTGCGGGAGAGGGGGGCTTCGAGAGTCGCCGAGGCGACTTTCACGCTAAGAGACGAAGATGCTTTCCCCCGAATCCCTCGCCCGCATCGACCAGGAAGCCGCCAAGTACCCGCCGGAGCACAAGCAGTCGGCGGTGATGAGCGCCCTGCGCATCGCCCAGATGGAACTGGGCTGGCTGTCCAGGGACACCATCGAGTACGTGGCGAATTACCTCGACATGCCGGCCATCGCCGCCTATGAGGTGGCCACCTTCTACAACATGTACGACCTGGCGCCGGTAGGTCGCAACAAGGTGACCCTGTGCACCAACCTGCCCTGCCAGTTGCAGGGCGCCGACAAGATCGCGCAACACCTGCAGGCCAAGCTGGGCATCGGCTTCGGCGAGACCACCGCCGACGGCCGCTACACCCTGAAGGAAGGCGAGTGCATGGGCGCCTGCGGCCACGGTCCCCTGTGCCTGCACAACAACCACAAGATGCATACCCAGCTCACGACCGAGTCGGTGGACAAGCTGCTGGACGAGATGAAATGAACGTCCCGAACGCCGCCCTCCGATTTCGTCGTTCCCGCGCAGGCGGGAATCCAGCGGCTTTCCCCGGCTGTATGGGTGAAGTTGACCGCGCCATGTTCTGGATTCCCGCTTTCGCGGGAATGACGGGAGAGGTGAAATGAGCCTCAACGTCGCCAACCACAAGGTCTGTTCCTGGACCCAGGATTACGACCAGCCCGCGTCGCTGGCCACCTATACCGCCCACGGCGGCTACGAGGCGCTGCGCAAGATCCTGGCGGAGAAGACCCCGGCCGAGGACATCATCGCCCAGGTCAAGACCAGCGCCCTGCGCGGGCGCGGCGGCGCCGGCTTTCCCACCGGCCTGAAATGGAGCTTCATGCCGCGCGGCTACGCGGGCGACAAGTACATCGTCTGCAACACCGACGAGGGCGAACCAGGCACCTTCAAGGACCGCGACATCCTCCTGTACAACCCGCACCAGCTCATCGAGGGCATGCTCATCGCCGGCTACACCCTGGGCGCGAAGGCGGGCTACAACTACATCCACGGCGAAATCTTCGAGCAGTATGAGTCCTGGCAGCAGGCCCTGGAAGAAGCGCGCGCGGCCGGCTTCCTGGGCAGGAACATCCTGGGTTCCGGCTGGGACTTCGACCTCTTCGCGCACCACGGCTACGGCGCCTACATCTGCGGCGAGGAAACCGCGCTGCTGGAATCGATCGAGGGCAAGAAGGGCCAGCCCCGCTTCAAGCCGCCCTTCCCGGCGAGCTTCGGCCTCTACGGCAAGCCCACCACCATCAACAACACCGAGACCCTGGCCAGCATTCCCTGGATCATGCGTTTCGGCGGCCAGGCCTTCCTCGAGCTGGGCAAGCCCAACAACGGCGGCAGCAAGCTGTTCTCGGTGTCGGGCCACGTCAACAGGCCGGGCAACTACGAGGTGCGCCTGGGCACCCCCTTCGCCGAACTGCTGGACATGGCCGGCGGCGTGCGCGCCGGGCACCGCCTCAAGGCGGTGATCCCCGGCGGCTCCTCGGCCCCGGTGCTGACCGCCGAGGCCATGATGGCCTGCACCCTGGACTTCGACTCGATCGCCAAGGCCGGCTCCATGCTGGGTTCCGGCGCGGTCATCGTCATGGACGACAGCGTCTGCATGGTCAAGGCCCTGGAGCGCCTGTCCTACTTCTACTTCGAGGAATCCTGCGGCCAGTGCACCCCCTGCCGGGAAGGCACCGGCTGGCTCTATCGCATCGTCCACCGCATCGAGCACGGCCAGGGCCGGCCCGAGGACCTCGACGAGCTGCTGCGCATCGGCAGGAACATCGGCGGCAACACCATCTGCGCCCTGGGCGAGGCGGCGGTGGGCCCGGTGGCCAGCTTCGTGAAGCACTTCCGCCAGGAATTCGAGTACCACATCGAAAACAAGCGTTGCATGGTAGGCCACTGATATGCCCCTGATCGAAATCGACGGCCAGCAACTCGAAGTCGCCGCGGGCAGCACGGTGATGGATGCCGCGCAGCGGGCGGGCATCTACATCCCGCATTTCTGTTACCACAAGAAACTGTCGATCGCCGCCAACTGCCGCATGTGCCTGGTCGAGGTGGAAAAGGCGCCGAAGCCTCTGCCAGCCTGCGCGACGCCGGTCACCGACGGCATGCAGGTGTCCACCCGCTCGGCCAAGGCCATCACCGCCCAGAAGGGGGTGATGGAGTTCCTGCTCATCAATCATCCCCTCGACTGCCCCATCTGCGACCAGGGCGGCGAGTGCCAGTTGCAGGACCTGGCGGTGGGTTATGGCGAATCCGCCTCCCGCTATCAGGAACCCAAGCGGGTGGTGAAGGACAAGGATCTGGGGCCGCTCATCTCCACCGACATGACGCGCTGCATCCATTGCAGCCGCTGCGTGCGCTTCGGCCAGGAGATCGCCGGCCTCATGGAACTGGGCATGCCCGGCCGCGGCGAGCACACCGAGGTGATGCCCTTCCTGGAAACCCAGGTCAGCCACGAACTTTCCGGCAATGTCATCGACCTCTGCCCGGTCGGCGCCCTCACCTCCAAGCCGTTCCGCTTCAGCGCGCGGCCCTGGGAACTGTCGCGCCGGCGCGCGGTGAGCCCGCATGACGGCCTGGGCGCCAATCTGGCCCTGCACGTCATGCAAAACCGCGTCCTGCGCGCGACGCCGGTGGACAACGAAGCCATCAACGAATGCTGGCTGGCCGACCGCGACCGCTTCTCCTACCAGGCCCTGACCGCCGAGGATCGCCTGACACGGCCGCTGGTGCGCGAGGGCGAGCGCTGGATCGAGGTCGATTGGCGGAAGGCGCTGGCGCAGGCCGCCGGCGCCCTCAAGGTGATCCGCGAAACGCATGGCGCCGAGGCCATCGGCTTTCTGACTTCGCCGCAGCAGACCGTCGAGGAACATTACCTGTTCGCCAGGCTGGCACAGGGCCTGGGTTGCGAGAACCTCGACCACCGCATCGACCAGGCCGATTGTCCGAATCTGCCCGGGGCGCCGTGGTTGGGCATGTCGATTGCCGAGCTCGGCGAACTCGACCGCGTCCTGCTGATCGGTTCCACCCTGCGCAAGGAGCAGCCGCTCATCGCCCAGCGCCTGCGCCAGGCGGTGAAGCGGGGTGCCCAGCTCAACGTGGTGCACGCGGCCGACGACGACCTCTTGTGCAAGGTCGCGCACAAGCTCATTACCCGGCCTTCCGGCCTGGCGCGGGCGCTGGCGGAAATCGCGCGGGCGCTGGCGGAGGCCGGCCGCGATCTCGGCGCGGCGGCCGCCGCCGTGGCCGCTGTCGCCGTCTCCGACGCAGCCCGCGCCATCGCCGCCAGCCTGCTGTCCGGCGAGCGCAAGGCCGTGCTGCTTGGCGCCGTCGCCCGGCAGCACCCGCACAGGACCGACCTGCACCGCCTGGCGCAGGCCATCGCCGCCGCCAGCGGCGCCAGCCTGGGAATGCTGGTGGACAGCGCCGACGCGGTCGGCGCCGCCGTGGTGGGTTGCCTACCCGGTCCGCGCGGACTCGGCGCCGCGGCCATGGTCGCGCAGCCGCGCAAGGCCTACGTCCTGCTCGGCATCGAACCCTATCTCGACGCGCAGGATGCCGCCGGCATGCGCCGTGCCCTGCAAGCGAGCGAATTGGTGATCGCCCTGTCCGCCTTCAAGGGCGCCGCCCAGCACTATGCCCATGTCATCCTGCCGGTGGCGGCCTTTGCCGAGACCGATGGCGCCTTTGTCAACATGGAAGGCCGCGTGCAGGATTTCCGCGCCGCCGTGAAGCCGGCCGGCGAGGCGCGCCCCGCCTGGAAGGTGCTGCGCGTGCTCGGCAACCTGCTCGATCTGGACGGCTTCGACTACGACACCGCCGAGGCGGTGCGCCGCGCCGCCTTGCCGGAGGCCGAGGCCAGCGTGCGCGCCCGCCTGGACAACAGCCCGGCGGCCGGCGAGTTGCGCCTGCCGGCGGCGGCGGATGGCCTCGAGCGTCTGGGCGAGACCCCCATCTACCAGGGCGACATGCTTGCGCGCCGCGCACCCGCCCTGCAGGCGACGCGCGACAGCGAAAACGCCAAGCTGTGCTGGGCGCGTGGCGACCTCATCGAGCGCCTCGGCCTGACCGAGGGGCAGCCGGTGCGCATCGTCCAGGAAGGCGGCGAGTCGGTGATGAAGCTGGGCCGTGACGATCGCCTGGCGGACGGTGTCGTGCGCGTCGCCGGCGCGCATCCCCTGTCCTCCAAACTGGGCCCGCGCTATGGCGCCGCGCGACTGGAGAAGATGTGATGGATGCCCTGCTCGCTCCCGTTGCTGAATTGCTGGGCCCCGCCTGGCTGCCGATCTGGACCCTGCTGAAAATCCTCGCCCTGGTCATCCCCCTCATGCTCTGCGTGGCCTACCTGACCTACGCCGAACGCAAGGTCATCGGCTACATGCAGGTGCGCATCGGCCCCAACCGGGTCGGCCCCATCGGGCTCTTGCAGCCCATCGCCGACGCGGTGAAGCTGCTGTTCAAGGAAATCATCATTCCCAGCGGCGCCAACAAGGGCCTGTTCTTCCTAGGCCCGGTGCTGGCCATCGCGCCCGCTCTGGCGGCCTGGGCGGTGTTTCCCTTCACCGAGGATCTGGTCATCGCCGACATCAACGCCGGCCTGCTCTACATCATGGCGATCACCTCGATGGGCGTCTACGGGGTGATCATCGCCGGCTGGGCCTCCAACTCCAAGTATGCCTTCCTGGGCGCCATGCGCTCGTCGGCGCAGATCGTCTCCTACGAGATCGCCATGGGCTTCGCCCTGGTCGGGGTGCTGATGGCCGCCCAGAGCCTCAACCTGATCGACATCGTCAAGGGCCAGGAGGGCGGTTTCTGGCACTGGTACTTCATCCCTCTGTTCCCGCTGTTCCTGGTCTACCTGATCTCCGGCGTGGCCGAGACCAACCGGGCGCCGTTCGACGTGGCGGAAGGCGAGTCGGAGATCGTCGCCGGCTTCCACGTCGAATATTCCGGCATGGCCTTCGCCGTGTTCTTCCTGGCGGAATACGCCAACATGATCCTCATCGCCGGCCTCACCAGCATCATGTTCCTGGGCGGCTGGCTGTCGCCCTTCCCCTTTCTGCCGGACGGCTTCATCTGGATCGCCGCGAAGATGGCCTTCGTGCTGTTCCTCTTCCTCTGGTTCCGCGCCACCTTCCCGCGCTACCGCTATGACCAGATCATGCGTCTGGGCTGGAAGGTGTTCATTCCGGTGACGCTGGTGTGGATCGTCGTCGTCGGCGCCGCCATGCAGACGCCTTTCGGCCACCTGTTCCACTGACGGGCACGGCCATGAAGCTACTTCCGATGATGATGTCCATGCCCGTCACCCTCACCCCCAGCCCCCGCTTCGCGCCCCACGGATCGGAATGCAGCCCGATCCGGCTGCGAGGGCGGGAAGCGATGCTTCCCGAAATCCCCTCTTGCCCCGCCTGCGGGCGAGGGGAGCGTCGTGAAGCCGCGTCGCGGCTTTTGCAAAGTTGAGGCGAGCATGATTTCCGCGATCAAACGCTTCTTCGACACCTTCCTGCTCACCGAGCTGGTGCGCGGCATGGCGCTGACCGGCAAGTTCCTGTTCGCGCGCAAGATCACCGTGCAGTTCCCGGAGGAGAAGACGCCGCAGTCGCCGCGCTTCCGCGGCCTGCACGCGCTGCGCCGCTATGCCAACGGCGAGGAACGCTGCATCGCCTGCAAGCTGTGCGAGGCGGTGTGTCCGGCGATGGCCATCAAGATCGAGTCCGAGCAGCGCGCCGACGGCACCCGCCGCACCACGCTGTACGACATCGACCTGACCAAGTGCATCTTCTGCGGCCTCTGCGAGGAAGCCTGTCCGGTCGACGCCATCGTCGAGACCCGCATCCTGGAATACCACGGCGAACAGCGCGGCGATCTCTACTACACCAAGGACATGCTGCTGGCGGTGGGCGACGAGTACGAAGAACAGATCGCCCGCGACCGGGCGGAAGACGCCAAGTATCGTTAACGATGCCGGCCAAGATACAGGACATACTGGATATGTTGCGCAAGGAAGGTTGGGAACAGGTGGCGACGCGGGGCAGCCATCGCCAGTTCAAGCACCCGGTGAAACCGGGCCGCGTCACGGTGGCCGGCAAGCCGAGCGATGACCTGGCGCCGGGCACTTTCCACAGCATCCTCAAGCAGGCCGGACTGAAGAGGTAAACCATGCGATATGCCGTTGTCATCGAGCGCACGGGAACCGGGTATTCGGCCTATGTGCCGGACCTGCCCGGTTGCGTGGCTGCAGGAAACGGGCTGGGAGAGGTCGAGGCCCTGATCCATGAAGCCATCGCGATGCATCTGGAAGGCATGAAGGAGGACGGCCTGGCCATTCCTCCCCCGGCCAGCGTGGTCGAGTATATGGAGGTGGCCGCCTGAGGCCCCGTCGAGCATGGAATTCAAGACCTTCGTTTTCTACTTCCTCTCCGCCATCCTGATCCTGGCGGCGCTGCGCGTGATCACCGCGCGCAACCCGGTGCACGCGGCCCTGGCGCTGGTGCTGGCCTTCTTCACCGGCGCCGGCCTGTGGCTGCTGCTGGAGGCCGAATTCCTCGCCATCACCCTGGTGCTGGTCTACATCGGCGCGGTCATGGTGCTGTTCCTGTTCGTGGTGATGATGCTCGACATCAACCTGGAGGAGATGCGCCGCGGCTTCTGGAGCTATCTGCCGGCGGGCCTGCTGGTGGCCGGCCTGATGGTGGTGGAAATGTTCATGGTGCTGGGCGGCAAGGACTTCGGCCTGGCCGAGCCGACGCCGCGCGACGCCGATTACAGCAACATCCGCGAACTGGGCATGCTGCTCTACACCGACTACGTCTACCCCTTCGAGCTGGCCGCCGTGCTCTTGCTGGTGGCCATGGTCGCGGCCATCGCCCTGACCCACCGCAAGCGCGGCGACACCAAGCAGATCGACGTGGCGGACCAGGTCAAGGTCAAGCGCGCCGACCGCATCCGCATGGTGAACCTGAAGCCGGTGAAGCCGGAGCCCGCGAAAACCGAGGATGACGAATGATCGGCCTCAACCATTACCTGATCCTGGGTTCCATCCTGTTCGCCATCAGCGTGGTGGGCATCTTCCTCAACCGGAAGAACGTCATCATCCTGCTCATGGCGATCGAACTCATGCTGCTGGCGGTGAACACCAACTTCATCGCCTTCGCCCGCTACCTGGACGACACCGCCGGTCAGGTCTTCGTGTTCTTCATCCTCACCGTGGCGGCGGCGGAATCCGCCATCGGCCTGGCCATCCTGGTGGTGTTGTTCCGTTCGATGCGCACCATCAACGTCGAAGATCTGGACAAACTCAAGGGCTGATGCGATGGACATGAAGACGCTCTATCTCATCGTGCCCCTGGCGCCGCTGGTCGGCGCGATCATCGCCGGGCTGTTCGGCCGCCTCATCGGCCGCACCGGCGCCCACGTGGTGACCATCGCCGGCGTGGCCATCGCCTTCCTCGTCTCGCTGCTCATCTTCCAGGACGTGCAGGCCGGCAATACCTACAACGGCCCGGTGTATACCTGGCTGACCTCGGGCGATCTGTCGCTGGAGATCGGCTTTCTCATCGACCGCCTGACCGTGCTGATGATGCTGGTGGTGACCTTCGTCTCGCTCATGGTGCACGTCTACACCATCGGCTACATGGCCGACGATCCCGGCTACCAGCGCTTCTTCAGCTACATCTCGCTGTTCACCTTCTCCATGCTGATGCTGGTGATGTCGAACAACTTCCTGCAGCTGTTCTTCGGCTGGGAGGCGGTCGGCCTGGTGTCCTATCTGCTCATCGGCTTCTGGTACACGCGGGAGACCGCGATCTACGCCAACCTCAAGGCCTTCCTGGTCAACCGCGTCGGCGACTTCGGCTTCCTGCTCGGCATCGGCCTGATCTGGCACTACTTCGGCACGCTCGACTACGCCCAGGTGTTCCAGCAGGCGCCGCAGCTCGCCAAGCAGACCCTGAGCCTGATCGACGGCCACACCTGGGGCGTGCTGACGGTGATCTGCATCCTGCTGTTCATCGGCGCCATGGGCAAGTCGGCGCAGTTCCCGCTGCACGTCTGGCTGCCCGATTCGATGGAAGGCCCGACGCCGATTTCCGCGCTGATCCACGCCGCGACCATGGTCACCGCCGGCATCTTCATGGTGGCGCGCATGTCGCCGCTGTTCGAGCAGTCCGACGCGGCGCTCTCCTTCGTCCTCGTCATCGGCGCCATCACCGCCCTGTTCATGGGCTTCCTCGGCATCATCCAGAACGACATCAAGCGCGTGGTGGCCTATTCCACGCTGTCGCAGCTCGGCTACATGACCGTGGCCCTGGGCGCCTCGGCCTATTCGGTGGCCATCTTCCACCTGATGACGCACGCCTTCTTCAAGGCCCTGCTGTTCCTCGCCGCCGGCTCGGTGATCATCGCCATGCACCACGACCAGGACATCCGCAACATGGGCGGCCTGCGCAAGTACATGCCGATCACCTGGATCACCGCGCTGATCGGTTCGCTGGCCCTCATCGGCACGCCCTTCCTGTCCGGCTTCTATTCCAAGGACAGCATCATCGAGGCGGTGAAATACAGCGAGCTGGCCGGATCCGGCTTCGCCTACTTCGCCGTGACCCTGGGCGTCTTCGTCACCGCCTTCTATTCCTTCCGCATGTACTTCCTGGTGTTCCACGGCAAGGAGCGCTTCAGGCAGGCGCACGACACGCACGACCACGAGGCGGACAAGGACGGCGACCAGCACGGCCACCACCACGGCGGTCACAGCGCGCCGCACGAGACGCCCTGGGTGGTGACCCTGCCGCTGGTGCTGCTGGCGATTCCCTCCCTGCTCATCGGTTACCTGACCGTCGACGCCCTGCTGTTCGGCGGCTGGTTCGGCCATGCCATCACTGTCGCGCCGGCACACGACGGCTTCGCGAAATTCGCCGCCACCTACCACGGCCCCTTCGCCATGGCCCTGCACGCCCTGCAGACCCCGGCCTTCTGGCTGGCGCTGGCGGGCGTGGCGCTGTCCTGGTTCTTCTACATGAAGCGGCCGGACATCCCCGCCCTGCTGGCGAAGAAGTTCGGCGTGCTCTACCGCGTCCTCGAGCGCAAGTACGGTTTCGACGAGTTCAACGACTGGTTCTTCGCCCGCGGCGCCCGCCTGCTCGGTGGCCGACTGTGGCGTTGGGGCGACGTCGCCGCCATCGACGGCGCCCTGGTCAACGGCGCCGCCCGCCTGGTCGGCCACCTCGCCGGCGTCGTGCGCCACCTGCAGACTGGTTACATCTATCACTACGCCTTCGCGATGATCGTCGGTGTGCTGCTCCTGGTCACCTGGTTCACGCGGGGATGAGCACCGCTATCCGATATGAAGACGAACCTGTCAACGAACTACCCTCACCCCCAGCCCTTTATGCCCTTCAGGGTACTCTCCCGGTGGGCGAGGGGAGCTTCGAGAGTCGCGGGCGCGACTTTGAACTCATGAAAGCGACACATGTTTGAAGGCATCGGCCTGATCAGCCTCGCCATCTGGGTGCCCATCGTGGCGGGGCTGCTGATTCTCGTCACGGGCGGCGACAAGAACGCCGACGGCCAGCGCACGCTGGCCCTGGTCGGGGCCGTGCTCGGCTTCCTGGTGGCGGTGCCCTTGTGGACCGGCTTCGACAAGACCACCTCCGCCATGCAGTTCACCGAACTGGCGGAATGGGTGCCGCTGTTCAACATCCACTACCGGCTGGGCGTGGATGGCATCTCCATGCCCTTCATCCTGCTCAACAGCTTCACCACCATCCTGGTGGTGCTGGCGGGCTGGGAGGTCATCAAGGACAAGGTGGCGCAGTACATGGCCGCCTTCCTCATCCAGTCGGGCCTCATCAACGGCGTCTTCGGCGCCCTCGACGGCGTGCTGTTCTACGTGTTCTTCGAGGCCATGCTGATTCCGCTGTATCTCATCATCGGCATCTGGGGCGGACCCAACCGCGTCTACGCGGCCATCAAGTTCTTCCTCTACACCCTGCTCGGCTCCCTGCTCATGCTGGTGGCCCTGCTCTACCTGTTCTTCCAGAGCGGCGGCAGCTTCGAGATCCTGGCCTGGCACAAGGTGCCGCTGGCGATGACCGCGCAGATCCTGCTGTTCGTCGCCTTCTTCCTCGCCTTCGCGGTGAAGGTGCCGATGTGGCCGGTGCACACCTGGTTGCCGGACGCCCATGTCGAGGCGCCCACCGGCGGTTCCGTGGTGCTGGCGGCGATCACCCTGAAAGTGGGCGCCTACGGTTTCCTGCGCTTCATCCTGCCCATCGTGCCGGACGCGGCCCATGAACTGACCTGGTTGATCGTCACCCTGTCGCTGATCGCGGTGGTGTACATCGGCCTGGTGGCCCTGGTGCAGAGCGACATGAAGAAGCTCATCGCCTATTCGTCGATCGCCCACATGGGCTTCGTCACCCTCGGCTTCTTCCTGTTCAACCCGCTGGGCATCGAGGGCGGCCTCATCCAGATGATCTCGCACGGCTTCATTTCCGCCGCCATGTTCCTCTGCGTCGGCGTCATGTACGACCGCGTGCATTCGCGCCAGATCGCCGACTACGGCGGAGTGGCCAACACCATGCCGCGCTTCGCCGCCTTCTTCATGCTGTTCGCCATGGCCAACGCCGGCCTGCCGGCCACCTCCGGCTTCGTCGGCGAATTCATGGTCATCCTGGGCGCCGTGCAGGTGAACTTCTGGTGGGCCTTCCTGGCCGCCACCACCCTCATCTTCGGCGCCGCCTACACCCTGTGGATGTACAAGCGGGTGGTGTTCGGGCCGATCGCCAATCAGAACGTGGCGGAACTCACCGACATCAATTCCCGCGAATTCCTGGTGCTGGGCCTGCTGGCCCTGTGCGTGCTGGGCATGGGCCTGTATCCCCTGCCGTTCACCGAGGTGATGCACGCCTCCGTGAACAACCTGCTGGAACACGTGGCCCATAGCAAGCTGGCTTACTGACAGGCGTATCGAGCGAGATGAACTTCACCCCCCCCGATCTACTGCCGGCGCTGCCCGAGATCTTCGTTCTCGGCATGGCCTGCCTCATCCTGCTTCTCGACGCGCTGGTGAAGTCGCGCCAGCTCGGCTATCTGCTCACCCTGCTGACCCTGCTCGGCGCCGCCCTCATCACCGTGTTCACCAGCGTGCCGCAGGTGCAGACCACCTTCAGCGGCCAGTTCGTCGACGACGCCATGAGCGACGTGCTCAAGCTCATGTCCTACCTGGCGGCCATGACCGCCGTGGTCTATTCGCGCAACTACCTGGCCGAGCGTGGCCTGTTCCGCGGCGAGTACTTCGTGCTGGCGCTGTTCGCCGTGCTGGGCATGATGGTGATGATCTCCGCCAATCATTTCCTGGTGCTCTACATCGGCCTGGAACTGCTGTCGCTGGCGCTCTACGCCATGGTCGCGCTGCAGCGCGACTCCAGGCAGGCCACCGAGGCGGCGATGAAGTATTTCGTGCTGGGCGCCCTCGCTTCCGGCCTGCTGTTGTATGGCATGTCCATGCTCTACGGTCTCACCGGCACGCTGTCGTTGCCGGAGATGTCGGCCACTCTGCGGGCCGGCGTCGACGACAAGATCATCCTCGCCTTCGGCATCGTCTTCGTGGTGGCGGGCCTGGGCTTCAAGCTCGGCGTCGCGCCCTTCCACATGTGGGTGCCGGACATCTATCAGGGCGCGCCCAGCGCCGTCACCCTGTTCATCAGTTCGGCGCCCAAGCTGGCCGCCTTCGCCTTCGCCATGCGCCTGCTGGTCGACGGCCTGCACCCGGCCGTCGGCGACTGGCAGGGCATGCTGGCGATCATGGCGGTGCTTTCCCTGGCCGTCGGCAACCTGGCCGCCATCATGCAGACCAATATCAAGCGCATGCTGGCCTACTCCACCATTTCGCACATGGGCTTCCTGCTGCTGGGCATCCTGTCGGGCACCTTCGCCGGCTACTCGGCGGCCATGTTCTACGCCATCACCTACGTGCTGATGAGCCTGGGCAGCTTCGGCCTGGTGGTCTACCTGTCGCAAAACGGCCTGGAAGCCGAGCACCTGGACGACTTCAAGGGCCTCAACAGCCGCCACCCCTGGCTGGCGGCCCTGATGGCCATCCTCATGTTCTCCATGGCCGGCATCCCGCCCTTCGTCGGCTTCTACGCCAAGCTCTCCGTCCTGCAGGCCCTGGTGGGCGCCGGATTCCTCTGGCTGGCCGTGGTGGCGGTGCTGTTCTCGCTCATCGGCGCCTTCTACTACCTGCGCGTGGTGAAGATCCTCTACTTCGACGCGCCCAAGGCGGACGCTCCCGCCCTGACGCCCGCCTCCGACATCCAGGCGCTGCTTTCCGCCAACGGCATCGCCGTCCTGGCCCTCGGCATCCTGCCGCAGCCGCTGATCACCCTCTGTGTGTACGCGATGCAGATGACCCTGCAATAAGCGGAAGCCACGCCACGCCCTCGACGGCCACCCTTGCGGTGGCCGTTGGCTTTTTACGGCCTCGCGGAGGCGCATTCCCTGCCGGCCGCGGATGGCAGGAATGGCGCCTCAGGCGAGAAAGTCACGTTAGGCGTTAAGCAAATATAACATGAACAATACACCGGATCGGCTATCATGGAGGCATGGGCGATCTGTCGGCAATCGAAGCGAAATTTCTAGCGCTATCCGGGCGGCTAGTGTCCTGTCTCATAAATGACTTTACATT
>JBBIIR010000021.1:0-12697 GCA_037446455.1 Hydrogenophilales bacterium
GATCTCGCCGGCATGGTGCGCGCGATCCGCAAATACCCGGTGAAACTGTTGGCGGAGAAGGTGGAAACCCCGGAGCAGTTCCGTCATTGCCGGGATCTGGGTTTCGATTTTTTCCAGGGCTACTACTTCGCGCGCCCCGAGAATCTGGTGGCCAAGAGCATCAATCCCGGCCACGCCACCGTCATTCAACTGCTGGACAAAGTGCGCCGGAACGCCGACATCAAGGACCTGGAGGCGCTCTTCAAGAAGGATGTGGCGCTTACCTTCAAGCTGTTGCGCTACATCAATTCGGCCGGCTTCGGCCTGTCCTGCGAGGTGCAGTCCATTCGCCACGCCGTCAGCATTCTGGGCTGGCAGCCGCTGTACCGCTGGCTCACCCTGCTGCTGGCGACGGCGGGCGACTCGCCCACCTCGCCCACCCTGTCGCGCACCGCCATCACCCGCGGCCGGCTCTGCGAGCTGCTGGGCAAACACATTCTGAACAAGGCGGACCAGGACAACCTGTTCATCGTCGGCGTCTTCTCCCTGCTGCCGGCCTTCCTGGAAATGCCCATGGATCAGGTGCTGGAGCGGTTGGTGATTTCGGAGAACCTGGCCGATGCGCTGATGGACCGCAGCGGCCTCTACGGGCCTTTCCTGTCCCTGGTGGAAGCGGTGGAGAGCGGCGACGAGGGGCATCTTGAAAACCTCACCACCTCCCTCATGCTGACCCCGGCGCAGGTCAGCGAGGCCCACCTGCAGGCCCTGGCCTGGGTGGAGCAACTCGGCCTGGACTGACGCCGGCCTGACCCGCGCTACAGCAGTTCCACCGTCATCGCGCCCTTCAGCACGGTCTGCGGGTGGTCGCCGCGCACGCGGTTGGTGAGCCACAGCAGTCCCGCCTTCTTGATGCTGAGGGGACGGGCCTCGCCGAACAACAGCAGACTCGCCGCCTCGCCCAGGGTGGGCTGATGCCCCACCACCAGCACGCAGCCCTTGGCATCCGGCCAGCCGGCCGCGGCGAGGACGTGAACCGCGTCGGCGCCGGGGGCGATCTGGGGAATGGTTTCGTACTTCCGCTCCAGGGCGTCGGCCGTCTGATAGGCGCGCACCGCCGGACTGGAGAGCACGCGGGTCGATTTCGGCAGATGCGCGTTGAGCCAGGCCGCCATCCGTTGCGCCTGTTCGACGCCCTTGCCGGTCAAGGCCCGTTGCATATCCGGGCTGCCATCCTGGGCGTCGGCGTGGCGCCAAAGAATCAGATCCATACCGTTCACCTTCCAAAAAAACAAGAATTTAGCCGCGTCATGTTGCCGCGCCATGAACGTGATCTCGGGGCTGGTCGCCGGCCAGGGCGCCACCGCGAACACGCGGGCGGCCACCGGTTGCCAGTCCGGAGGCTGGCATCAGATGGGCAGGAAGACGAAACTGCTCATGCTCTGGAAGACGCGGCTGATGGTACGGTGTGTGCGTTCTTCCATATACAAGGCGAGCAGGTCCTGCTGCGCGATCAGCTTGCCGAACTCGCGCTCGAAGGACAGGTTCTGGATTTCGCCATCCATGCTGTTGCTGAGCAGAAAGCGGCCGCCCTGGGCGGTTCTCGCCGACGACAGCTTCCACACCGCCACCTCGATATTGCGCGCGCTGTTGTAGAGCTTCTGCGCGGAGAGCTCGTCGAGCAGGAAAAATTCGGTCTTGTGGTTGTAGGCGGCCATCAGCATGCCGGTGAGCGCGCCCATGAAGGCATGCACCCGGTCCCCCTCGAAACCTTCCTGGAAAGCCAGCCGGAAATCTTCCTCCCAGTTCGTCCGCGCCAGCGGGGCTTGCGCCCAATTGGCCAACTGATCGAAGAGGTGGGCGCTGGCGGCCTCCACCGAGGCGTGTCCGGCTTTGCGGTATTGCACGGGATTGCGCCGGTATAGCTTCTCGGTGAGCGTGCGCAGGCTCTTGAGCACCTCCCTCTGCGTCAGTTCGCTGAGGATATCCGCGTCCGTCTTGGCCAGATGGGCGACGGAGAACGCCCTGCTGGAAGTGGCGCCATCCTTTCTCTGGATGGTTGAGTTCGCGCAGCCGGCCAGCAGCAGGCCTGCCAGTACCAGCGGATAAATTTTTCGCATTGGCGTCTCGGCTCCTCGCATGCCGCGCATTCTAGCCAGCACCCCATCCAGGCTCCAGCCATGGCCGTGGATTGGCGCGGACAGGCCGAGGCGCGGCGGATTCCGCGGCGGGATCTATGCGGACAAGGCGCTCCCAAAAAAAATTTATTTGCAAAGAAATAAGTCTGATTAGTGAGGGGGTGGGGGGGGTGTTATTCTCGCCGCCCATTCGCCTTATCAGCCTTTTCTAATCAACGTGTTCTAGGAGCCCGCATGTCCCGTCTCGTGAACCCCCACGGCGGTGGCGATCTGAAGCCTCTGCTGCTCGAAGGCGCCGCCCGCGAAGCCGAACTGGCCCGCGCCCAGTCCCTCGCCAAGATCAAGATGTCCTCGCGCGAGACCGGCGACCTGATCATGATGGGCATCGGCGGCTTCACCCCGCTGGAAGGTTTCATGACCCACGGCGACTGGCAGGGCGTGTGCGACGGCTACAAGATGGCCAACGGCCTGTTCTGGCCGATCCCCGTCACCCTGTCCACCGACACCCAGACCGCGCAGACCCTCTCCCTGGGCCAGGATGTCGCTCTGGTCAGCGGCGAGACCGGCGAGATCATGGGCACCATGAAGGTCACCGAGATCTACGGCATCGACAAGGGCCACGAGTGCATGATGGTCTACAAGACCACCGACCTCGCCCACCCCGGCGTCAAGATGGTCATGGAACAGGGCCCCATCAACCTGGCCGGCCCGGTCAAGGTGTTGTCCGACGGCGGCTTCAAGGCCAAGTACGGCGAACAGTTCATGACGCCCGCCGAGACACGCGCCAAGTTCAAGGCAATGGGCTGGACCCGCGTCGCCGCCTTCCAGACCCGCAACCCCATGCACCGCTCGCACGAGTACCTGGCGAAGATCGCCATCGAGACCATGGACGGCGTCCTCGTCCACTCCCTGCTGGGCGCCCTGAAGCCGGGCGACATCCCCGCCGAGGTGCGCAGCGAGGCCATCGCCACCCTGATCGACAACTACTTCGCCCCCAACACCGTGATCCAGGCCGGCTATCCCCTGGACATGCGCTATGCCGGTCCGCGCGAAGCCCTGCTGCACGCCCTGTTCCGCCAGAACTATGGCTGCTCGCACCTCATCGTCGGTCGCGACCATGCCGGCGTGGGCGACTACTACGGCCCCTTCGACGCGCAGAAGATCTTCGACGATATCCCCAAGGGTTCGCTGGAGACCGTCAACATGAACATCGACTGGACCTTCTGGTGCAACAAGTGCGGCGGCATGGCCTCGCAGCGCACCTGCCCGCATACCAAGGACGACCGCATCCTGCTGTCCGGCACCAAGGTGCGCGCCATGCTCTCCGAAGGTCAGGACCTGCCGGTGGAATTCAGCCGTCCGGAAGTCGCCGCCGTGCTGAAGAAGTATTACCAGGGCCTCACCGCCGAGCAGAACGTCAAGGTGGAGTTGAAGGGGCATTCGGCCGCCTGAGGTGGCGAGTAGCGAGCAGCTACCACTTGCCACTCGCTACTCGCCAAAGAATTTAGGACACCGAGCCCGCCGGAAGCGGATTCGCGATACGCCCACCGGCCAAGGTGGGGCTCGGTTTTACTGAATGGGCCGCGCGGGAGACCGCGCGGGTTGTTAGCTAACAAGGAGTGAAATCAATGCCTACGTTCGTCCGTACCGACAAGTGCGACGGCTGCAAGGGTCAGGACAAGACCGCCTGCATGTACATCTGCCCGCACGACCTGATGAAACTGGACCGCGATGGTTCCGAGACCGGCCACGCCATGAAGGCCTTCAACCAGGAACCCGAGCAGTGCTGGGAATGCTATTCCTGCGTGAAGATCTGCCCGCAGCAGGCCATCGAAGCCCGCCACTACGCCGACGTGGTGCCCCTGGGCGGTTCCGTGCAGCCCCTGCGCGGTTCCGACTCCATCATGTGGACCATCAAGTTCCGCAATGGCGTGCTGAAGCGCTTCAAGTTCCCCATCCGCACCACCCCGGAAGGCTCCATCGATCCCTTCGGCGGCAAGCCCATGCCCAAGCTGGCCGACATCGAGGCCATCGGCTCCTTCACCCGTGACACCACGGGCGGTTTCCGCGCCGGCAACCCCGCCGAACTGATCCGCAAGTAATCGAGAGAGGTAATAGAAATGGCTGAATTTGGAAATCCCGACGTCATCCAGGAAGAACTCGACATCCTGATGATTGGTGGCGGCATGGCTTGCTGTGGCGCCGCCTATGAAGTCATGCGCTGGGCCGAGGTCGCCAAGGCCGAAGCCGGCGTGGACCTGAAGATCAAGCTGGTCGACAAGGCCGCCATGGACCGTTCCGGCGCCGTGGCCCAGGGTCTGTCCGCCATCAACACCTACATCGGCGACGACAAGGATCCCGCCGACTACGCCCGCATGGTCTCCAACGACCTGATGGGCATCACCCGTGACGACCTGGCCTACGACGTCGGCCGCAACGTCGACGACTCCGTGCACCTGTTCGAAGAGTGGGGCCTGCCCATTTGGAAAACCGACGCCAACGGCGAGCGTCACGACGGCGCCGCCGCCATCGGCGAAGGCCTGCCCTCCCTGAAGGACGGCGGCAAGCCCGTGCGTTCCGGCAAGTGGCAGATCATGATCAACGGCGAATCCTACAAGTGGATCGTCGCCGAGGCCGCCAAGAAGGCCCTGGGCATGGACCGCATCGAAGAGCGCATCTTCATCGTCAAGCTGGTGAACGACAAGAACGACAAGAACCGCATCGCCGGTGCCGTCGGCTTCTCCACCCGCAACCACACCCTGCACGTCTACAAGGCCAAGGCCATCCTGCTGGCCGCCGGCGGCTGCGTCAACATCTTCCGTCCGCGTTCCGTCGGTGAAGGCACCGGCCGCGCCTGGTACCCGGTGTGGAACGCCGGTTCCACCTACGCCATGGCCGCCGAAGCCGGCGCCGAGCTGACCATGATGGAAAACCGCTTCGTGCCCTGCCGCTTCAAGGACGGCTACGGCCCGGTCGGCGCCTGGTTCCTGCTGTTCAAGGCGAAGGCCACCAACGCCTATGGCGAGGACTACCTGTCCAAGAACAAGGCCATGCTGGACCAGTACCCCCCGTACGGCCAGGCCGCCGTGCCCGCCTCCTGCCTGCGCAACCACGTCATGCTGAAGGAAATGAAGGAAGGCCGCGGCCCGATCTGGATGGACACCGTCACCGCCCTGGGCAACCTGGCCAAGACCCTGTCGCCGCGCGAAGTGAAGCACCTGGAAGCCGAAGCCTGGGAAGACTTCCTCGACATGTGCGTCGGCCAGTGCGGCATCTGGGTGGGCGAGAACGTCGAGCCCGAGAAGAAGAACTCCGAGCTGATGCCCACCGAGCCCTACCTGCTGGGCAGCCACTCCGGCTGCTGCGGCATCTGGGTTTCCGGCCCGACCGACCTCGGCGCCCCCACCGCCGCCGATCCCGAGATCGACGGCGTGCCCGCTCACCTGCCGCGCGGCTGGAGCTGGGGCTATCGTGGCATGACCACCGTCAAGGGCCTGTTCACCGCCGGTGACGGCGTCGGCGCGTCCGGCCACAAGTTCTCCTCCGGTTCCCACACCGAGGGCCGCCTGGCCGCCAAGGCCATGGTCAAGTACTGCCTGGACAACAAGGATCTGAAGGTCGAGCTCGACACCTCCGTCGAAGAGCTGGTCGAGGACATCTACCGTCCGGTGCGGACCTACCTGGAGTTCAAGGACTACACCACCGCCATCGACGTCAACCCCAACTACATCACGCCCAAGATGCTGCAGTTCCGTCTGCAGAAGATCATGGACGAGTACGTTGCCGGTGTGGCCACCTACTACAACACCAACGACAAGATGCTGGAAGTCGCCGAGCAGAAGCTGGAAATGCTGAAAGAGGACGCCATGAAGATGCGCGCCAAGGATCTGCATGAACTGCTGCGCGCCTGGGAAAACTACCACCGCATCCTGACGGCGGAAGCCCACATGAAGCACATCCAGTTCCGCGAGGAAAGCCGTTACCCCGGCTTCTACTACCGCACCGACAAGAACTTCGTCGACGAAGAGAACTGGAAAGTCTTCGGCAACTCCATCTACGACAAGACCAGCAAGAAGTGGACCAACTTCAAGCGTCGTCACGTCGATCTGGTGGACAAGTCCAAGCTGTTCAAAGCCGCCGCCCACTAAGCGATAGCTGGCTCATGGACCGGGCGCTCACAAGGCGCCCGGTTTTTTTCTTTACGAACCTCCATGCGCAAGAGCGGTCTCTTGCGCATGGGGATTCCAGGCCCATGTAGGGCTCCATTCCACAAGTTGACCGAGTCGATCATGGACGACAGCCAGTTCAAGAATCTCGCCGAGGAAGCGCCCTTCGAGCTCTCCCCCGTCATGCCCACCCTGCTGGAGGGCGACAAGGTCATCCAGTTCCGCTGCCACAAGGACGTCGGCTGCTGGAACGCCTGCTGCTCCAACATCGACATCACCCTCACCCCCTACGACATCCTGCGCCTGAAGAACCGCCTGAATCTCTCCTCCGGCGACTTTCTCAAGCAGTACACCGTGCCCTACGAGATGGATCAGGACGGCACCCCCGGTGTCAAATTCCGTCCGGTCGAGGGCGGCACCGCCTGCCAGTTCATGCGCCCCGAGGGCTGCGCGGTCTACGCAGACCGCCCCACCGCCTGCCGCTACTACCCGGTGGCGCTGCTGTCCATGCGCAATCAGGACGAATACACCGACCGCACCTCCTACGCCCTGGTCCAGGAGCCCCACTGCCTGGGCCACCAGGAACCCCGTCCCCTGACCATCGACGCATACCGCCGCGAGCAGGGCGTCGACGTCTACGACGAGAAGGGCCGCGGCTGGCGCCAACTGGTGTTGAAAAAGAAATCCGCCGGCCCCGCCATCGGCAAGCCGCCCGCCATCTCCAACCAGCTCTTCTTCATGGCCAGCTACGACGTCGACCGCCTGCGCGCCTTCGTCTCCAGCGAAACCTTCAACAGAACCTACGACGTGCCCATGGAAGTCATGGCCACCTTGCTGGCCGACGACGAGGCCCTGCTCGACTTCGGCTACAACTTCCTCAAGCACGCCCTCTTCGGCGAACGCTTCCTGGAAGAACAGCCCGGCGCCTACGAGGCGCGCACGGAACGCCTCAAGGCCAAGGCCGAGAAGATTCGCGCCGAATACGAAGCCCAGCGCGAGAAACGCGAAGACGAGAAGTACGCCGAACCCGGCAAGCCGGGCGATTGCGGCTGCGGCTCGGAGGGCTGAGGGCTTACTTCAGCCCGATGATGTACTGCTGCTTCCCCGCCGCGGTGCGCGGGATCTCCGCCCGGTAATTCACCTCCAGCCGCATGGCCGGGTCCACTTCGGCGCGCAGGCCGGCTTCGAGCCGGGCCAGGAGGTTCGCGTCCAGCGGGGCGGGACAGACCAGGTCCAGGGCCATGCGGTCCGCCGCCACCTGCCGCCACTGGTACTGGCGGATTTGCGTGAGGCCATAGAGCAGGCGGTTGAACACCGCGGGGTGAATCGACTTGCCGCCGGGCGCGCGGATCAGGTCGTTCTTCCGGCACACCCCCATCCGCATGAGCGGGAAGGGCGAGCCGCAGGGGCATTCACCCTCCAGCAAGCGGCCGGCGTCGCCCAGTTCGTAGCGGATGAAGGGCATCAGGCGGTTGCTGAGGGAGGTGACCAGCAGGCGGTCCGCGCCGTCCACGTTGACGGATTCCAGATGCACCAGATCGGCCATGACGTGCATGCCGCCGTGCCGGCATTCCCAGGCGATGTTGGGCACCTCCCGGCAGCCGTACTGGTTGAACACCTTGCAGCCGAAGGCGGCTTCCATGCGGGCGCGGGCGGCGTCGTCCAGCATCTCGGCGGTGGAATAGGCGCCGATCAGGCTGTCCGGCGGGGCCAATCCCCGGTCGGCGACGTGGCGGGCCAGTTGTTCCAGGGCGGAGGCGTAGCCATACAGCAAGCTGGGGCGCCAGCGGCGGATCAGGCGCACCCAGGCGGCCAGGCGTTCCTCCGAATATTCCAGGGCGGCGACGGTGTGCTCGCCGGCCAGGGCATCCGCGAGGCGCTGGCCGAAGACGCCGTTCTTGCCCACATCCTGGCGGGCGCCCCAGAGGTAGAGCACTTTCTGGCCCGGCCGCCAGCCGGACATCATGAAGCCGCGCAGCATGCCGGCGCGCATCAATTCATGCTTGGCCTCGTCGTACCAGAAGGCCAGGGGCTGGCCGGTGGAGCCGCCGGTGTGGCCGAGGCCCACCCGGGCGCGCTCGGCGTTGCGGTCGAGCAGGTCGTCCAGGTGCAGGCGGACGTCCTCCTTGGTGAGGATGGGCAGGGATTCGGGGCGGCCGTCCCAGGCGTCCAGATCGCCCAGCCGGCCGGTGTAGAAGGGGACATGGGTCGCGGCGTGGCGGACAATGGCCGCGAAATCACTTTGCTGCTGTTCCAGCAGGGTTGCCCGGTCCAGGGCCTGGTTCGCCAGCAGCCGGTCAAGTTGGGCGTAGCGTTGCGGGTATTGGCGCCGGTGCAGCCAGCGGCGCAGGGTGGGGATCAAGCGTCCTCCCGATGCCAATCGGTCCAGTGATACCCCTTCCCCAGCCATGCAAGGGCGTTGGGAGAGGGATCAGCGCTGAATGCCGCGTAAGCGGTCACGCTGGCGTGGCTCCCTCAGCCCAACCCTCTCCGGGGGGAGAGGGGGCCAAGAGCGCCAGGGCTTGCGTCCAGGTACCGCGCTGGACCGGCAGGCCGAGGATGGCCGCGACCTGGCGGCGGCGCCAGTCGGCCCGCTGGCCGGGGTCGTCGAGGCGGGCCTGGCAGGGCGAGTCCGGAGCGAAATTGCGGCGGATGTTGGCGGCGAAGGTGTGGAAGCAGGCCAGGGCACCGGCGTCGGCGGCGTCCAGGTTCCACCAATGCCGCGGCTCGGCCAGCAGGCTTTGCAGGCGGGCGAGCCGTTCCAGGATGGCGGCCTGCTTGTCGGCATAGCGCCGGCGCAGGTCCTCGCGGCTGGCGTCGAGGGCTTCGCCGACCACCGCCGCCGTGAGCGTGGCGGCGGGATAACCCAGGGCGGTGAGACGTTCCATGGCGAACAGCAGCACGTCGCCGTGGAACTGGCGTGCGAACTCGTCGGACAGGTCCACCCAGGCATCCCGGTCGACCACGCCGGGACGGAATTCCGACTGGCCGGTGGCCTCCAGCGTGCGCCGGTGCAGCATGGGCAGGTTGGCGGAGACGAAGCCCGCCCCCAGTTCGGCCTTGAGCAGGCGACCCATGCTCGGGCCGGACATGCGCAGGCGCAGGGGGGCGTAGGGGATGAAGCAGTCCAGGGCCTCGGGCCGGAACACATAGTTGCCGGTGTAGACCGTCCGCGCCGGCACGACGCCGGAGCCGTCGTGGCGGTAGTAGGTCACCCGAGTGGGGTGCTCGCCGTGGAAGAAGCGGTTCAGGCGGCGGGCAAAGTCGGCGAAGCAGGCGGCGTTGTCCGGCGTCCCGGCCAGGCCGCAGCGGAAACGATAGGTCTCGCCGCCGGCCTTGAAGCCGAACAGGTCCGCCATGTCGTGGTAGGCGGCCTCGCCGGAACCGCGGGTGCTGGCGATGTGGCGGGGATAGGGGCGGCCCGGCTCGGTGCGCGCCATCTCGGCGAGAAAGCCGATGACGTCGTCCAGGAAGTTGCCGGCCATCACCGCCGGCGAGACCGGCGGGTCGCCCACCACCTTGCCGGTGAGGACGCGCACGCCGGGGTCGCGGAAGATCTCGTCCAGCCGGTGGAAGAAACTCAGCGCCGCCACCTCGGCGTCGCCCGTCGCCGTGGCCACCTTGACCTCGAAGGTCTGGTCCGCGTCGAGGGTGTAGAACAGCGGCGGGCCGCCCAGGGCCTCGGCCTCCTCGGCGCAAATCTCGGCCAGCTTCAGGTAGGCGATGTTGCGCATCATGGCCTGGCCCTTGTGGCTGAAGCCCGGGCGGGCGTGCACGCCGACGATGGGGGCCAGGTCGAGGTCGGCCAGGCGGTCGAGCAGGGCCGTCTGCGCGGCCGGGCCGAAATAGCGGATGCGCAGGCCGCGGGCGGCGAAGGTCTCGGCCAGGCTCCGGTTCTCCGCCAGCACCGCCGGGTCGGCGGAATCGTCGGCCAGCAACACCGATACCTTGCGCCAGCGACCCTGGGCGTCGCGGCCGCCGTAGCCGTAGGCCGCGCACAACTCCAGGAGGCTGGCCAGGCAGGCCTGCAGTTGCCGGGGACTGTCGGCGACGGGGATCACCAGCACGAAGCCGTGGCGCCGGTCCGCCGTGGCGGAGCTGGCGATCAGGGCTTCCAGACGGCGCCAGGCGGCCTGGTAGGAAGCCAGCAGCTTGTCATTGAAGCCGCCTTCCCAGAGCGCGCTCTCGAAGCGGGCGATGACCTGGCGCTGGGCGGCGAGCTGCGCGTCGAGGTCAGCGAGCCGACAGGTAGCTGGGGAAGACATGCTTGTCCAACAGGATTTCGATGAGGTTGAGGCCGCCGGCGAGGTCCGCCTGCGCGAACAACGCGTCCAGGTCGGCCACGGTTTCCACCCGATAGTGCCGCATGCCGAAGGCCGCCGCCAGCAGGCCGAAGTCCGGATTGACGAAGTCGCAGTCGATGTAGCGCTCGCCATAGAGCTGGAACTGGTTCTTGCGGATCAGGCTCATGCTGCCGTTGTTGATGAGCACCGTGTTGAGCGGAATGCCGTAATTCACGGCGGTCATCAGTTCCATGCCGCACATCTGGAAGCCGCCGTCGCCGAGGATGGCGAAGGCCGGCGTCTCCTTGTGGAAGAACTTGGCGCCGATGGCGGCGGGGATCGCGTGGCCCAGGGAGGAAATGCCGGTATTGGGGAAGTAGTGGTGGGCGTGCGAGACGTCCAGATAGCTCTGGGCGAAGACGATGTTGTCGTCGAAGATCAGCGCTTCACCCGGAAAACGCCGCACCAGGCGGCGGAAGAAGGCTTCCATGAGCGCGAACCTGGCGCGTTGCGCGAGGGCGGCCGGATCGGGTGTCGCCAGCGCCTGGCGATGCGCCGCCAGGCGGTCGGCGTCCTTGGCCGGGCAGTCGGCCAGCAGGTCGAGCAGTTCGCCGACCACCGCGCGGATGTCGCCGCGCACCGCCAGATCGGGACGGAACACCTTGCCGAGTTGCGCGGCGTCGCGGTCCACCTGCGCCACGCGCTTGCCTGCCAGCAGGCGCGCGTCCCACATGTGGCTGGTGCGCTCGTTGAAGCCGGCGCCGAGAAACAGCACGAGATCGGCCTGACCGGCGATGTAGCGGTGGGCATTGCCGTTGGAGGTGACGCCTAGACAGCCGAGGGCGAGTTCCGAACCCTCGGCGATGACGCCCTTGCCTTTCAGGCTGGTGGCGACGGGAATCCGCAGCGCTTCGGCCAGGCGGGTGAGCTCGCCGCGCGCGCCGGCGCGGATGCAGCCGTAGCCGGCGACGATGACCGGGTGGCGGGCCTCGCGCAGCAAGCGCGCCAGTTCGGGCACCGGGCCGGTCTGCACGGGGGGCGCGGCCTGCGCATGCGGGAGGTGCACCTGCTCCAGCACGGCCGCGTCCACCCGTTCCTTCTGCACGTTGAAGGGAATCGACAGCAGCACCGGGCCCGGATCGGGGCCCAGCAGGGCGCGGCTGGCCTGGTTCAGCACCTGGCCCAGGTAATCGGTGCGTTCGACCAGCCTGCGGTAACGCGTGATGCCGGCGAACAGGGCGCACTGGTCGATGGCGCCGCCCTCGCCGGAACTCTCCTGCAGGCCGCCCTTGCCGAAGATGTAGGTGGAGGTCTCGCCGGTGATCACCAGCACCGGCAGGCGGTCGGCATAGGCGTTGGCGATGCCGGTCACCAGGTTGGTGGCGCCCGGCCCGGCGGTGGCGATGCAGGCGGCGACGCGGTGGGAGACGCGGGCATAGCCGCCGGCCATGAAGGCCGCGCCCTGCTCGTGCTTGACCAGCACGCTCTTCACCCCGGAACCGTGCAGGCGGTCGTAGATGGGCAGCACGTGGGCGCCCGGCATGCCGAAGAGGACTTCGACGCCCAGGCGTTCCAGATATCGGACGAGCAGTTCGCTGACGGTGACTTGCATAAGGGCAGGCCGGGGACGTGGCCCCCGTGCGCCAAACCGGTGCGCGGAAAAGGAGGGGATTTGAGCACAAGACGGCGCGGGCGGAAACCGGAAATGGAAACCACATGCTGCCCTGGCACGCCATGGGGCAGGGGATACAATCGCGCCGCCATGCCATCCGCCGCCCCGCCCACCCCGCGCCCCGTCATCGTCGTCCTCGGCGCCGGCCGTAGCGGCACCTCCCTGCTCATGCAGGTCCTCGCCGCGTTGGGCATGCGCGTGTCGCCCGCACTGATCGGTGCGCGGGAAGACAATCCGGAGGGGTTCTACGAGGATGCCGGCATCGTCCGCATCCAGGCCGATCTCATGCGCGCGCTGGGGGCCTGGCCCTACCACCCCTTGCCGGCCGACTGGCTTGAGGCGCCGGCCGCCGCCGCGGCCGCGATCGCCTTGCGCGCGCTGCTGCGCGAGCGCCTGGATGAAGCGGATGGCGAGTGGGGATTCAAGGATCCCCGCACCGCGTCCTTCCTGCCACTCTGGCAG
>JBBIIR010000022.1:0-12478 GCA_037446455.1 Hydrogenophilales bacterium
TGCGCTCGTCCTCTTCCAGGGCGGCGCGGATATGGTGCACCGTGGCCTGGTAGCGGGGAATGATGTTGTACTTCAACGCATTCACCCGCTTCTGGGTCTTGCGGCTCGCGGCCAGGAGGCGCCACAGGGCGTTCTCCGCCTCGCCTAGACGGGCCAGGGTGACGGTGAGTTCCCGCAGGCGCAGGCGCGCCTCGTCGAAACTGACGTCGGTCCACATCAGGCCCACCGGTTGCAGCGGCAGCGGCGAGGCCGACACGCTGGGATATTCGACACCGACACTGGAACGCGCCACCACGCGCAGGGCCACCGCCTGCGACAGGCCGACCGAGGCCTGGCGCAGCATCTGGCCGCCCATGCGCATCTGCACGATGCCCAGCCAGTGGTAGGCCTCGGCCAGTTCCCTGGCGGTCTCGGCCCTGAGTTCACGGTACTGGGCCAGGCGCTCGTACACCAGCCGGGTGAGCAGGTCGCGCTTCTTCTCCAGCATGGCCCGGCCCTGCTCCAGAAACTTGACCTGGCGGCCGACCTGCAGCAGGGCGCTCTTGGTGGGGGGGACGGACAACCTCTTTTTCATCGCTGCACCATGGTGTAGAAAGAAACAAGATGCAAGATGCAAGATGCAAGGGAATCCCCATGGTCTCGCCTTTCCTCGCATCTTGAACCTTGAATCTTGCATCTTGCATCTTGTATCCGCGCTTCATGCCGCCTCCGCCATCGCCTGCCACTGGTGGTACTTGGCCAGTTCTTCCTCCGAGACCCGGATCAGGGCCTCGGGCGGCAGCATGGACAAGAGGTCCCAGGCCAGGTTGAGGGTCTCGTAGACGCTGCGGTCCTCGTCCTCGCCCTGGCCGATGAAGCGGCGCTCGAAGGCTTCGGCGAACCGCAGGTAGCGGCGGTCGGCGTCGGACAATTCCTCGGCGCCGATGATGGCGGCGAGGCCGCGCACTTCGAGGGCCTTGGCGTAGCTGGCGAAAAGCTGGCTGGCGACGTGCGGATGGTCTTCACGGGTGAAGTTCTTGCCGATGCCGTCCTTCATCAGGCGGGACAGCGAGGGCAGCACGGTGACCGGCGGATAGACGCCCTGGTTGGCCAGTTCGCGACCGAGCACGATCTGGCCTTCGGTGATGTAGCCGGTGAGGTCGGGGATGGGGTGGGTGATGTCGTCGGAAGGCATGGACAGCACCGGGATCATGGTGATGGAACCACGCCGGTTCTTGATGCGGCCCGCCCGTTCGTAGATCTCGGCCAGGTCGGAATAGAGGTAGCCGGGGTAGCCCTTGCGCGCCGGCACGTCGCCGCGCAGCACGGCCACTTCGCGCAGGGCCTCGGCGTAGGCGGTCATGTCGGTCATCACCACCAGCACGTGGTAGTCGAGGTCGTAGGCCAGGTATTCGGCGGCGGTCAGCGCCGCGCGGGGAGTGAGCAGGCGTTCGATGACCGGCTCGTCGGCGAGGTTGAGGAACATCACCACCTTGTTGAGCACGCCGGATTCCTCGAAGCTTTCCTGGAAGAAGCGGGCGTCGGCATTGGAAGCGCCGAAGGCGGCGAACACCACGACGAATTCCGAGGCTTCCACGCCCAGCAGCTTGGCCTGGCGCACGATCTGCGCGGCGACGCGGTTGTGCGGCAGACCGCCGCCGGAGAACACCGGCAGCTTCTGGCCGCGGGTCAGCGCGTTCATGCCGTCGATGGCGGAAATGCCGGTCTGGATGAACTCGCGCGGATAGGCGCGCGCGGCCGGGTTGAGGGGCTCGCCGTTGACGTCGCGGCGGTCGGCGGAAATGACCGGCGGGCGGCCGTCGCGCGGCAGGCCGGCGCCGTTGAAGACGCGGCCGAGGATGTCGCGGGAGACCGGCAGCTTGAAGGGCTCGTCGAGGAAGCGCACCCAGGTGCGTTCCAGGTCCAGATCGTCGGTGCCCTCGAACACTTCCACCAGCACGGCGTCGTCGGCGCTGCGGATCACCAGGCCGTTGCGCAGACGGCCGGCGTGATCCTTCAACTGCACGCGGGAACCGGCGGCGACGCCGGGTACCCCGGCCATGACGATGAGGCCGCCCTGCACGGAACTGGCGGTACGGAATTCGACGTTTTTCATGGTTGGGCTCCACCCTCTCCCCGGCCCTCCCCCCTCGAGGGGGAGGGAGAAAGACAGGGCTCAGTCGCGGTTAGAGCCCCTCCCCCTCGAGGGGGGAGGGGTTGGGGAGAGGGTGGCTCCAACACCCCCGCGCAGCGGCAAATGTCTTCCAGCACCCCCTCAATATTGCACATCGCTTCGTTATTCCAGTAGCGCAGCACCACATAACCCTCAGCCTTCAGCCAGGCATCCCGTGTTTCGTCATAGCCCGCCTGGTCCTGGTGCCGCCCCCCATCCAGTTCGACGATCAGGCGTTTTTCCGGACAGAAGAAATCCACCACATAGGACCCCACGGGCTGCTGGCGGCGGAACTTGAGGCCGAACAGCCGGTGCGCGCGCAGGCGGGACCACAGCAGGGTTTCGGCCTCGGTCTGGTCCGAACGCAGGTGACGAGCGAAGGTCAGCGGGTCCATGTTTGACGTTGGCGTGCGCTGCGCCCCCCCTCTCCCCTACCCCTCCCCCCTCGAGGGGGAGGGGATTGATGATTCGTAATCCAGGGCGATCTGCGCGAAGTCGGCCGGAATGCGGGCGATCTTCTCCTTCAGCTGAGCCAGTTCCTCCGACTTGTGCTGGCTTTTCCAGCGCCGCGCCTGGGCCAGCAGCGGCATCTGGATCAGCCGCCGCGCCGGCGCGCCCAGCTTCACCAGCTTCATGCCCTGGCGGTAGATCCGCAGCAGGGCGGCAAGCAGGGCGTACTGCTTCTCCGGCGAGGCGAAGCTGTCGATCTCGTCGGTGGCGGCCTGTTGCAGCAGGCCTTCCTTGAGCAGGCCGGCCGCTTCCAGGGTCCAGCGCTGCTCGGAAGACAGCGCCTCGACGCCCACCAGGTTGACGATGCGCTGCAATTCCTCGGAGGCGGCGAGCAGGTCGAGGGCCTCGCCGCGCGCGGCCTCCCAGCCCGGGTCGACGTTCTCCGCCCACCATTTGGCGGCGGAGGGCACGTAGCCGGAGAAGCTCTCCAGCCAGTCCACCGCCGGGTAGTGGCGGGCGTCGGCCAGTTCCTTGGAGAGCGCCCAGAAGGTCTGGATGATTTCCTTGGTGTGGCTGGTGACCGGCTCGGAGAAGTCGCCGCCGGGAGGCGAGACGGCGCCGATCAGGGTGACGGAGCCGTGCCCGCCGGACAGGGTTTCCACCCGGCCGGCGCGCTCGTAGAAGGCCGCCAGGCGCGAGCCCAGGTAGGCGGGATAACCCTCCTCCACCGGCATCTGCCCGAGGCGGCCGGCCACCTCGCGCAGAGCCTCGGCCCAGCGGCTGGTGGAGTCGGCCACCATGACCACGTCGTAGCCCTGGTCGCGGAAATACTCGGCGAGGGTGATGCCGACGTACACCGAGGCCTCGCGCGCCACCACCGGCATGTTGGAGGTGTTGGCGACCAGCAGCGTGCGTTCCATCAACGGCCGGCCGCTATGCGGATCGATGAGCTCGGGCATGAACTCGAGCACGTCGGTGAGCTCGTTGCCGCGCTCGCCGCAGCCCACGTAGATGACGATCTCGGCGTTGCACCAGCGCGCGATCTGCTGCTGCAGCATGGTCTTGCCGGCGCCGAAGGGACCGGGAATGGCGGCCTTGCCGCCCTTCAGCAGCGGGTAGAAGGTATCCAGGATGCGCTGCCCGGTGATCAGCGGCTTCACCGCGTGGTCGCGCCGCCTGAACGGGCGCGGCACGCGCACCGGCCAGCGGTGGAACAGGCGCAGCTTGTCGATGCGGCCATCCGCCATCTTCACCCGGCCGATGCTCTCTTCCACCGTGTAGTCCCCCTCCGGGGCCAGTTCCAGGAGATCGCCGCGGGTGAGAGGCGGCGCCAGGATGCGGTGCTGGATGGATTCGGTCTCCCGCACCGTGCCCAGCACGTCGCCGCCGGCCACGGGGGCGCCCGCCCGGCGCTGCGGATCGGGCACGAAATGCCAGCGTTGGTCCCGGCGCAGGGAAGGGACGGCGACACCCCGGGCGATGCGGTCGCCGCTCTTTTGCCAGACCGCATTGAGTGGCCGTTGCACGCCGTCGAAGATGGCGCCCAGCAGGCCGGGGCCCAACTCCACGGACAGGGGCCAGCCGAGTCCTTCCGCCACTTCGCCGGGCTTGAGGCCCGCCGTGTCTTCATACAGTTGCGCCAGGGCGGTGTCGCCGTCGCGGCCGATCACCTCGCCCACCAGCCCGATCGCGCCCACCCGTACCTGCTCGCCGAGCACCGTCTCGGGCAGTTCCAGCTTGACCAGGGGGCCGTTGATTTCAAGGATTTTGCCCATTGTCGGCTTTCAAACGATGTCGTCAGGTCTATCCATGCACCAGGGTGCCGAGGTCGGGGGCGCTGGCGAACAGGCGCTCCATGGCGACGCGCGCCAGTTCGTCGGCCAGGCGCGACTGGCGCGCCTCGAAGGTCTGGTCCAGTTGCGCGCGGCTGTCCGCGAGGCGCACGCGCAGGCCGCCCTCGCTGGGCTGGCCGTGGGTGGCGAACTCCACCTTGCGGCCGGGCGCGGCGCGGGCCGCCATGTCCCGCCATACCGGGGCGATGCGGGCCTGGTCGGCGGCGCGCACTTCCGCCACCAGGTCTCCCTCGGGCAGGGCGCGGACGGCGGCGGCAAGCCATTTCTCCAGTACCGCCAGGTAGCGGGCGTCGTCGGCGGCCAGGGCTCGGAAAGCCTCGCGCACGCCGGACAGGGCGGATTGGGTGAGGGCCCAGCGCAGCCGGTCCAGTTCCGCCGCCAGGCGGGTTTCCGCCGCCTGGGTGTGGCGGCGCACGATGCGTTCCGCTTCCGCCTTGGCCGCCAGCACTTCCCGTTCCTCGGCCAGGCGGATCTTCTCGCCCGCTTCCATGAGGATGCGGGCCTTGCCCGATTCGGCCCGTTCCCGCTGCTCCCGCGCCAGGCTCTCGGCCTGGCGGATCAGGGCCTGTTCGAGTTGCAGGACTTGTGCATCCGCTCCCATGTTCATCTCCCGTCGGCCTGGCGACACTCAATCATTTCAACGCTTCCGGGCCCAATACCGCGCGCACCACCTCGTCCACCGCCGGGGCGTAGTCGCGGGGCGTGGACAGCGAGGGCAGTTCGGTCACGACGATGCGGCCGCCCTCGTTGCGCAAGCGGTTGAGCCAGTGTCCGCCGGCGTGGGCCAGGCTGGACTCCAGCAGAACCAGGGCCTCGCCGCCGTCGCGCACCAGCTGGCCAAGGACTTCCTCGACCTTGGCCGCGTCGGCGTCGGCATGCGCCTCTGCGCCGATCAGGCTGAAGCCCTCGCACAGCCCGGCGCTGCCCAGCACCACCAGGCGGCCGCCGCTCAGCGGTTTGTCCGCGTCGGATTTCACGCCATCTCCTCAGAGCCTGCCCAGGAGCAGGATGGACATGACCAGACCGTAAATCGCGATCCCTTCGGCCAGGCCCATGTAGATCAGGGTACGGCCGAACATTTCGGGTTTCTCGGCGATCACCGCCAGGGCCGCGGCGCCCACCGGGCCCAGGGCGATGCCGGCGCCGATGGCCGCCAGCCCCGTCGGCAAACCGATGCCGATGAGGGCGAGGCCCACCGCCATGGAGATGCCGCCGCCGGTGGCGGCGACCTCCTGGGCCATGACGTCCCGCACGCCCAGGTAGAGGAAGGCGGCCAAGCCCAAGCCGAAGACCAGGAAATTCGCAAACACGCCGCCCTTCAGCCAGCGCGGCGCGGGCAGCCGGCGCGGCCTCATCTCCAGCCAGACGCCCGCCAAGAGGGTGGCGGCCACGGAAAGTCCCATCAATGCGATCAGCCAACTCATTTTTTTCTCCTAGTCACGCGAATCAAACACCACTTTTCACTTCACGCCCGCCAGTTTCAGGGGCGCGAATTCCTTTCCATCCCCGCTGAAGAAGCGGGAGAAGCCTTCGTAATACATGAGACGCAGAGCCTGGATGGCGACGATGGCGCCCTCCAGCACGATGATCACCACGTTGCCCAGCACGATGGTCAGCCAGTGGCCCGCCGCGCCCATGCCGTTGGCCAGGGTGAACACGGCCAGGGCCAGGGCCACGTGGTTCAAACTGAAGGCCGCCACGCGCATGAAGGACAGGGTGTTGGCGAACAGATTGATGCCGGTCTCCAGGGTCTCGATGGAGGTCACCAGCACGCGCTCGCCCAGGCTGGCGCGGGTCTCGATCCACTTGAACAGGGCGACGATGGTGATGCCGATGCCGGCCAGGATCCAGGACGGCGTCGCCAGGTCGGCGCCGCCCGCCAGGCTGACCACGCCGCCGACCGCGCCCAGGTAGAAGAGCAGGCCGGCGAGGCCGGCGGAATCGAACAGGGCCGCGCGCACATGCCCCGCCGTGTACTGGTTGCGGGCGTTCACCAGCAGGGTGAGGATGATGAAGCCGACGCCGAAGGACACCGCCAGGGTCAGCATCTGCGTGGGATGGTGCAGGGGCGACATCCACAGCGGATGCAGGATGCCCTTGTAGCCGAAGATGCTGCCGTAGAGCAGGCCGAACAGCATGGACACGGCGCCGGCGACGACGCCGATCCAGACCAGTTTTCCCAGTATTTTGTAGAGGCTCGCGGCGAGCAGCAGGATCACGGCGCCGTGGCCGATGTCGCCGAACATGGCGCCGAACAGCAGCGGATAGGTGAAGGCGAAGGGCAAGGTCGGGTCGAACTCGCCGTAGCGCGGCACGCCGTAGCTCTTCACCAACGGCACGAAGGGTTGCAGCCAGATCGGATAGCGCACCAGCGAGGGCACCTGCGCCGCCTCGTCGCGCCGGGGGGTTTCGATGGCCAGCCAATAGCGGCCGCGGAAACGCTGTTCCAGGGCGCTCTTCAGGGCTTCGACGCGGCGTCGCGGCACCCAGCCCGCGAGACCGGCCAGAGCGCCGCGTCCGCGCACGCCGACCATCGCCGCTTCCGCCAGGGGCCGACCGAGGGCGACGCGCAGGCGCGCTTCCTCCAGGCCGGAGCGGTATTGCCCGTGCAGGTTGTCCAGGGCGGCGCATTCGCGCACGTTCATGGCCTCCACGCGTTGACGTTCCTCCGCCAGCCAGGCGCGCGCGGCCTGCGGGTGGATGCGCAGTTCCGGAGGCACCGGCAGTTCACGCCAGCCCGCCTGCGAGAGCAGGCCGCGCACTTCGTCGTGACGATCGCGCGGACCGGCGATGACGGCGTAGGCCTGGCCGCCGACCTGGTCGAAGGTGCTCACCAGGGAGCCGGTCATGGCCAGGGCTTCCGTCACCCGCCTGACGCTGCCGGCCGGCAGGCTGCCGATGTTCACCGCCAGCAGGCCGTCGGCGCGCAGCAACTGGGCGAGGTCGACGTTCAGCCGTTCCAGCTTGGTCAGGGTTTCCTCGGTGGCGTCCAGGTGGCGGATTTCCTCCTGGATGCGGGCCTCACCCTCGTGCGCGGACAGGCAGGCGTTCCAGACCCCCTTGAGCCAGGCGTTGAGTTCGTCCAGATCGGCCAGGGTGGGCGCGGCGGCGCCCTCGGGGATGACGAGCTCGCCCAGGTTGGCGCAGCGTTCGACCAGCTTGGCGACGCGCGACTCCGCCTCCAGCCAGGCCTCGCGGTAGGGGTCGGCGAGACTCTCGGCGAGTTCCGGCGGCGTGTGCGCGGCCGGACTGAAGACACCGCAGCGGGCCAGTTCGAGGGCGGCGTCGGGCGCCTCGGAAGCCAGCATGAGCAGGCGGATGCGGACCAGAGGTTCGGCGCGGAACATCAGGCATTCCTTTGTCGCGAAAGCCGGCCGGCGATGGCGGCGGGGAGGGGGCTGGGGGACATTGCGCGCATGTGCTCAGTGCGTTGACGCGACGGCCGGGAACTCCTCGGGCTGGAACATGGCCAGGCGGATATCCGCCGTCGGCAGGTCCAGATGACGGCCCCGCAGGATGGCGCGCACCGAGCGCAGATCGCGTTCGCGCAGAATCAGATAGGCGAAGGCGCGCGAAATGGCGGGCGCGCCGGAGCGCAGCACCTTGGCGGCCACCTCGGCGCCATCCATCTCCATGCGCGCGAACACGTCGGCGATGCCCGCGGCGTCGCGCAGGATGCCGCGCAGGGGCTCGGGCAGGGCGTCGAGCACCGCTTCCGCGCTGCCCAGGGCGGCCAGTTCGCGCAGGCGCGAGGCGGGCAGGTTGTAGCGCGAGGCCACCAGCAGGTAATACACCTGCGCGGGCGGCAGGTTGTAGTTGAAGCGGTAGCGCAGCATCCACACCAGGTTGATGCGGTCGATCAGCGTCCCCATGAGGCGGCGGAAGGAGGCGCCGGCCTCGTTCTCCAGCGGCTGGGCGCGCCGCGCGAGGCCTTCGTAATAGCCGCGGTCGAGGGCGGCATCGAGGATGAAGGGGTCTTGCTCTTCCTCGAAGGCGCGCCGGGCCTGGCGCACGATGCCGGCGTAGGGACCGGCTTCCAGGCGGCGCAGGAGCTCGGCGAGATCCTCGGCGTGCGCCAGATCCTGCACGTCCAGGCGGCCGAAGGCGCCCATGGGGGTGAGCCGGTTGATCAGGGCGGCGGGCCGCTCGCCGGTCATCTTGCCGCGCAGCAGGGTCTTCACGTTGCTCACTTCGAAGCGCTCGGTCCAGTAGAGCAGGAAGGCCCGCGCGGCGCCGGTGAGGGGGCGGATGAGCACCGTGGTCTCGTCCAGCAGCTCGGCGATGATGCGCTGCTCGAGGGAGCGGTGATCCTGATGCCGGTCGAAGCCGGCGGAAAGCTGGGGCAGGCCGCGGCTGCCGAGGGCATCCGCCATTTCGGCGTCGGCGATGGCGAGCACGGCGTCGAAGTCCGCCGGCTGCCAGAGACGGCCGGAATAGAGGCTGACGCGGGTGTTGAGATAGGCGGTCACGCGTTTACCCGGAGGCAAGAGGGCTCGATCCCGCCCTTCAGCGGGCGGGATCGAGCAGCAGATTCAGGGCGGCGTCGATGGCCTCCTGTTCGTGGCGGGCGGCCATGTCGCGCAGGTTGCGCTGGCGCTCCTCGTACTTGCGCGACAGTTCGGCCACGGCCTGGTCGGCGCGGCTGCCCGCCTCGCGCAGGAAGGGGGCGCGCAACTCGGCGCGACCGGTCTCGAAACGCGCCTCGGCCTCGCGCGCGGCGGCCAGCGCTTCGTCCAGGAGGCGTTGACGTTCGTGACTGGCCGCCTCGATGAGGCTTTGCGCGCGGGCTTCGGCTTCCAGCAAACGCTTGAGCGGATCGTCCATGGTTTTATCGATCCATTAACGTGAAAGTCGCGCAGCGACTCTCGAAGCTCCCCTCTCCCGCAAGCGGGAGAGGGGCTGGGGGTGAGGGAAACGGGCATGACTTTCATGCTACGGGGCGTCTTCTCAAAGTCATGTCCGTTAGTGGGGAGATCGGGGAATCGGTTGATCGGGGTTCACCCCGTACTTGCGACGGCGCGCGCGGCCCCAGGGGCATCCGCCCAGGGTCAGGGCGAGTTCGGCCTTCCGCACGGCCACGGCCCACGGCACTCCCCGTCTTGGGCGGGTACATAGCGGACAGCCGTATTCACGGTATTCGTGGTCGCCGGGGTGGAAGATGGGCATCTTCCACCCGCCCCAACCGTAGGTCTTGCTGACAACTTGAGTTGTTGCAACAAGCACTTTTTTTGTCATCTCACACCTCCTTACCCGCCCCTTCCGGCCCCTTCCGGGGAGGAAGGGGCGCCTTACTTCACTTTCACTTGAATCAGCTCTTCACCCTCGGGGTCGGTCACGTGCACCGCGCAGGCCAGGCAGGGATCGAAGCTGTGGATGGTGCGCAGAATCTCCAGCGGTTGCTTGGGATCGTGCAGCACGTGGTTGTGCTGCAGCGACGCCTCGTAGGGCCCCGGGTTGCCCGCGGCATCGCGCGGACCGGCGTTCCAGGTGCTGGGCACGATGGCCTGGTAGTTGTCGATGCGGCCGTTCTCGATGACGATCCAGTGGCTCAAACCGCCGCGCGGCGCCTCCATCAGGCCGACCCCCTGCATGGACTTGGGCCAGGAGGCCGGATCCCAATACCGCTCGTTGAAGGTCTTCACGTCGCCGGCCTTGATGTTGGCGATCAGGCTATCGAACATGCCCTGCATGGCGTCGGCGATGACCTTGCTCTCCAGGCCGCGCGCCGCGGTGCGGCCGAGGGTGGAGAAGAGGGCGGCGACCGGCACGTCCAGGGTCTTCAGGGTGTAGTCGACCAGTTCCTTCATCGCCTTGTTGCCGGCGGCGTACATGACGAGGGCGCGCGCCAGGGGGCCGACTTCCATGGGCTTGCCCTTCCAGCGCGGCGACTTCAGCCAGGAATACTTCTGCTCCACGTCGAGGTACTCGTACGGCGGCTTGGGACCGGTGTAATTGAACTCGGTCTCGCCTTTCCAGGGGTGCAGGCCCTTGTCGTCGCCGTCTTTGTATTTGTACCAGGCGTGGCTGACGAATTCCTGGATTTCGTCGTCGTCGTCCAGGTTGATGGGATGCACCTTGCCGATGTCGCCGTCGAGGATGACGCCGCGCGGGATGAGGAAGGAATCCGGCGTCCACATGTCCTTCTCCGGCATGTCGCCGAAGGACAGGTAGTTGCCGCCGGAGCTGCCGATGGCGCCCCAGTCCTTGTAGAAGGAGGCGATGGCCAGCAGGTCGGGAATGTAGACCTGGTCGACGAAGTCCTTCATCTGCTTGATGACGCTCCGCACGGTCTGCAGGCCGACCATGTTGACCGCGGTGCCGTCCTGTCCGCCGCGCGGCTTGCCCGGGCCGTCGGTGGTATGCACGGAAATCGCCGAGGGGGTGCCGCCCACCACGAAGTTGGGGTGGGGGTTCTTGCCGCCGAAGATGGCGTGCAGCTTGACCACGTCGCGCTGCCAGGCCAGGGCTTCCAGATAGTGCGCCACCGCCATCAGGTTGGCCTCGGGCGGCAGCTTGTAGGCCGGGTGGCCCCAGTAGGCGTTGGCGAAGATGCCCAACTGGCCCTGCTCGACGAAGTTCTTCAACTTCTTTTGCACGTCGGCGAAATAGCCGGGCGAGGACTTCGAGTAGTTGCTGATGCTCTGCGCCAGGGCCGAGGTGGCCTTGGGATCGGCCTTCAGGGCCGACACCACGTCCACCCAGTCGAGGGCGTGCAGGTGGTAGAAGTGCATGACGTGGTCATGCACGTGCTGCGCGCCGATCATCAGGTTGCGGATGATTTCCGCGTTGCGCGGGATGCTGTAGCCGGGAATGGCGCGATGCAGCGCGTCCTCCACCGAGCGGATGGAGGCCATGCCGTGCACCAGGGTGCAGACGCCGCAGATGCGTTGGGCGAAGGCCCAGGCGTCGCGCGGATCGCGGCCGCGCAGGATGATCTCGATGCCGCGCACCATGGTGCCGGCCGAGGACGCCCGCGTGATCTTGCCGCTTGCGTCCGTCTCCGCCTCGATGCGCAGGTGGCCCTCGATGCGGGTGACGGGATCGACGACGATGCGTTGGGGTGCGTTCATTTGTTCAGTCCTCCAGGTGTTCGGCGAGCAGTTCGGTCAGGCCGAGCAACTGCGTGTTCATTCCGTAGTGGTCGAAACCTTCCTCGATCACGATGCGGCAGTTGGCGCAGAAGGTCACCATGGTGTTGACGCCGTTCTCCTCGATCTGCCGCTTCTTGATGCGAAAGGCCTTGGCGCGCAGGGCTTCGGCTTCCTCGGTGTGGATGGCCGAGGCGCCGCCGCCGCCGCCGCAGCACCAGTTCCACTTCTGCTTGTCGACGACGGGGATGTAGTTCTCGGCCACCGTCCGCACCAGAGGCTCCGGCGCATCCAGCACGCCGCCGCGGCGCACGATCTGGCAGGGGTCGTGCAGGATGAGCGGCTCCTTGAACTTGTCCTTCATCTTCAGCACGCCTTTCCGGCGCAGTTCGTCGAGCACTTCGAGGACGTGCCTGACCTCGAACTTGTAGGGCCGGCCGATGAGGTTGGGGCCTTCCCAGCGGATCGCCATGTAGGCGTGGCCGCACTCCGGAGAGAGCACGTACTTCACGCCCAGCTTCTCGGCGGAATGGATGATGCGCGAGACGATGACCTTGGCGATGTCGGAAGCGCCGATCTGGATGCCGGCGTTGGTGGCCTCGAAGGCGTCCGAGGCGAGGGTGAAGCTGATGCCCGCCTTCTTGAAGATCTTCACCAGGGCTTCCAGGTACTCCGGATAGTTGACGATCTCCATGGAGGACAGCAGCACCAGGTAATCGACGCCGGGCTTGTCGACGTTGATGGTTTCGCCGGTGGCCGCCTCGGCCTTCTTGATGACGTTGGCCACCGCCGGCCACTTCAGGCCCATCGGGCCGCCGATCTCGACGGTGCGCTTGGTGGCGCCCTTGATGCCGTCCGGCGCGTGGCCGGAAACCGCCATGCCCTCGCGCAGCTTGCGCACCATGTAGACGATGTCGTTGCCGACCGGGCAGACC
>JBBIIR010000023.1:0-12440 GCA_037446455.1 Hydrogenophilales bacterium
ATTTCCGCGCCGGGCTGGATGAGGCCCTCGAGGATTTCCGTGGTGCGGCGCAATTGGTCGTAGTCGCCGCCCTCGATGAAGTTGGCGTCCAGGAAGCTGGTGTGGCCGATACCGTGCCGGGTCTTGGTGATCTCCAGGCGGTAGGCGGGGTCGCCCTCGTGTTGGACGGGGGCGATCTTCACCGGGCCCAGGCGTACGAGTTCCGCGCTCAGCAACTCGGCGGCCCGGTTCGCCTCTTCCTCCGTATTGAGGCTGATGGCGGGAATCTTCAGCAGGCTGTAGAGCACGTCCGCGTCCATGCGGCGGGCCAGGCGTTCGATCATGGCCTCGGCCAGCAGGAACTCCCGCGCGATGCGCTCGAAGCCGTCCTTGGGCATGGCCTCGGCGCCGGTCGCGGGGATCAGTTCGGCGCCGTTGAGGGCTTCGCGCAGCAGGTATTGCTTGAGCTCGTAGTCGTCCTTGATGTAGGTCTCGCGCTTGCCCTGCTTGACCTTGTACAGCGGCGGCTGGGCGATGTAGATGTGGCCGCGCTCGACCAGCTCGGGCATCTGCCGGTAGAAGAAGGTGAGCAGCAGGGTGCGGATGTGCGAGCCGTCCACGTCCGCGTCGGTCATGATGATGATGCGGTGGTAGCGCAGCTTGGCCGGGTTGTAGTCGTCCTTGCCGATGCCGGTGCCCATGGCGGTAATGAGGGTGACCACCTCCTGGGAGGACAGCATCTTGTCGAAGCGGGCCTTCTCGACGTTGAGGATCTTGCCCTTGAGCGGCAGGATGGCCTGGAACTTGCGGTCGCGGCCCTGCTTGGCGGAGCCGCCGGCGGAATCGCCCTCGACCAGGTAGAGCTCGCACAGGGCGGGGTCCTTCTCCTGACAGTCGGCCAGCTTGCCGGGCAGGCCGGCGGAATCCAGCACGCCCTTGCGTCGCGTCATTTCCCGCGCCTTGCGCGCGGCCTCGCGGGCGCGGGCGGCCTCGACGATCTTGCCGCAGATGATCTTGGCGTCGGCGGGCCGTTCCAGCAGGAACTCGGCCAGCTTGGCGGAGACGGTTTCCTCCACCGCCGGGCGGGCCTCGGAGGAGACCAGCTTCATCTTGGTCTGGGAGCCGAACTTGGGATCCGGCATCTTCACCGAGAGCACGCAGGCCAGGCCCTCGCGCATGTCGTCGCCGGTGATCTCCACCTTGGCCTTCTTGGCGATCTCGTTTTCCTCGATGTATTTGTTGATCACCCGCGTCATGGCGGCGCGCAGGCCGGTGAGGTGGGTGCCGCCGTCGGACTGCGGGATGTTGTTGGTGAAGCACAGCACCTGTTCCTGGTAGCCGTTGTTCCACTGCATCGCCACTTCCGAGGTGATGACCACGCCGTTATCGCCCACCCTGGATTCACCGGTGGCGTAGAACACGTTGGGGTGCAGGACCTGCTTGTTGCGATTGATGTATTCGACGAAGCCCTTCACCCCGCCGGAGAAGGCGAAGTTCTCGTGGCGGCCGTCGCGTTCGTCGATGAGCTCGATCTTGACGCCGTTGTTGAGGAAGGACAGTTCACGGATGCGCTTGGACAGCACGTCGTAATGGAAATCGACGTGGCCGAAGATTTCCTCGTCGGCGGAGAAGTGCACCTCGGTGCCGCGCCGGACGGTATCGCCCAACACCTTCAGGGGCGAGACCTCGACGCCGTTCTGCACCTCGACGATGCGCTCCGCCGGCACGCCGCGGTGGAATTCCATGAAATGCTTCTTGCCGTCGCGGTGGATGGTCAGGCGCAGCCACTTGGACAAGGCATTGACGCAGGACACGCCGACGCCGTGCAGGCCGCCGGAAACCTTGTAGCTGTTCTGGTTGAACTTGCCGCCGGCGTGCAGCACCACCATGACGATCTCCGCGGCGGAACGCTTCGGCTCGTGCTTGTCGTCCATCTTGACGCCGACCGGGATGCCGCGGCCGTTGTCGGACACGGAAATCGAGTTGTCCGGATGGATGATGACCTTGATGTCGTCGCAGTAGCCGGCCAGGGCTTCGTCGATGGCGTTGTCCAGCACCTCGAACACCATGTGATGCAGGCCGGAGCCGTCCGAGGTATCGCCGATGTACATGCCCGGACGCTTGCGCACCGCCTCCAGGCCTTCCAGTTGCTGGATGCTGTCCTCGTCGTAGCCGCCGTTGCCGGCGCCGTTCTGTTGTTCCACGTGAAACCTTCTTTCTGGGTAATGAATGAACGGGGCGAGGCGCCGGTTGGCGCCTCGCCCCTCGCTCCCGGCTTGCTTAAATGCGCATCGGCATGACCACGTAGCGGAAGTTTTCCTCGCCCGGCACGGTGATCAGAAGGGAACTGGTGGGATCCCCGAAACCGCACTGCACGGCTTCCGCCGTCAGGTTGTTGAGCACATCCTGCAGGTACTGGACGTTGAAACCGATGTCCAGGGGTTCGCCGCTGTAATCGATGTCCAGCTCTTCCTGCGCCTCTTCCTGCTCGTTGTTGCTGCAGGCGATGCGCAGGCTGCCGGCGGTCAGCGCGACGCGCACGCCCCGGTACTTGTCATTGGTGAGGATCGCCGCGCGCGTCAGGGACTGCGACAGTCGCTGCCGCTTGATGACGAAATTCTTGTCGTGACCCACCGGGATGACCCGCTGCCAGTCGGGAAACTTGCCGTCCACCACCTTGGAACGCAATTCGAAATCCGGCCGGCGGAACACCACCTGGCTCTGGTTGATCTGGATGTGCACCGGGTCGTCGCCATCGCCCAGCAGCTTGCCCAGTTCGAGCACGGTCTTGCGCGGCAGGATCACATCCACGCCCTGCGTCACCGCATCATCCAGATCGACGCCGTCCACGGCCAGGCGATGACCATCGGTGGCCGCCACGGTAAGACGCTTGCCCTGCACCGAGAACAGCATGCCGTTCAGGTAATAGCGGATGTCCTGCACCGCCATGGCGTACTGCACGCGCGACAGCAACTGCCTGACCTTGCCCTGCGGCAGGCTGAAGGCCTGACCCTGGCCCTCGGGGATCTGCAGTTTCGGGAAGTCGCGCGCCGGCAGGGTTTGCAGGCTGAAGCGGCTGCGGCCGGATTGCACCTTGAGATGATCATCGCTCAGATCGAGGGCGATAGGCTCAAGGTCGGGCAGGGAACGGCAGATGTCGAGCAGTTTGCGCGCCGACACCGTCAGGGAAGCGTCCGCGGCGCCGGGTTCCTCCGCCCAGGTGCTGATTTGCAGTTCGAGATCGGTGGCGATGAAGGCGGCGTGGCCGCCGGTGACTTCCACCAGCACGTTGGACAGGATGGGCAGGGTGTGCTTGCGTTCCACCACACCCGCTACGGCTTGCAAAGGCTTGAGCAGGGCGTCCTTGGATGTTTTCAGTACAAGCATGGATATTTTCCTGATGTTATTGATAAGTCGGCGTGTCTCTTCCGGATAAGCGCGGAAAGTTTATCAAAATCATCGAGTTAAGCTGTGGAAAAATAGGTGGGTAAGGCTGTGGGCGGCAAGGGGAGGAAATGTGGGTAATTCCCCGTAGCTGTAGAAGTGCAAGCTTTATGCACAATGTGTCCAAGCCTTGCGCACAGACTTATCCAGTCAGAACCTGGATCAACAGGGTGTAGTCCTTGCGCAGGCCGGCGTCGGAGGCCTTGAGCTCCTCGATCTTGGCGCAGGCGTGCAGCACCGTGGTGTGGTCGCGGCCGCCGAAGGACTGGCCGATCTCCGGGTAGGACAGGTCGGTCAGTTCGCGCGCGAGATACATGGCCATCTGGCGGGGACGCGCCAGGGCGCGCGTGCGTTTTTTTGAATACATTTCCGCCACCTTGATCTTGAAGTAGTCGGCGACGGTCTTCTGGATGTTCTCGATGGAGATCTGGCGTTTCTGCACCGCCAGCAGATCCTTCAGCGCCTCCTTGGCGAGTTCCACCGAGATGGGCTGCTTGTTGAAGCGCGCATAGGCGATGACCCGCTTCAAGGCGCCCTCCAGTTCGCGCACGTTGGAGCGCACCTGCTTGGCGATGAAGAAGGAAGTGCCCTCATCCAGATCGGCCTTTTCCAGGCGCGCCTTGTCCAGCAGGATGGCCACCCGCATTTCAAGTTCGGGGGGTTCCAGCATTACGGTCAGGCCCCAGCTGAAACGCGACTTGAGGCGTTCCTCGATGCCTGCCATGTCCTTCGGGAAGGTATCGCTGGTGATGATGACCTGCTTGTGTTCCTCGATGAGGGTGTTGAAGGTGTAGAAGAACTGTTCCTGGGTGCCTTCCTTGCCGGCGAAGAACTGGATGTCGTCGATGAGCAGCAGATCCAGGGAGTCGTAGCGGCGCTTGAAGTCGTCGTAGGAGTTGGCGCGCACCGCCCGCACCATGTCGGACACATAGCGGTCGGCATGGATGTAGCGCACGCGGGCCTTGGGGTTCTGCCGCGCCATGCGGTTGCCGATGGCCTGCACCAGATGGGTCTTGCCCAGACCGACGCCGCCATAAACGAACAAGGGGTTGTAGCCGGCGCCCGGATTGTCGGCCACCTGCAAGGCCGCGGCGCGGGCCAGATCGTTGGCCTTGCCGGGCACGAAGGTGTCGAAGGTGAACAGGGCGTTGAGCCGAGTTTCATCGATGCCGGTGGGTTTGTCGGTCTTCGCCGCGATCGGGGCCGGATTGCGCACGCCCGCGGTCTTCGCGCCCGCGGCATCCGTCGGCTTCGTCGCTGGCGCGGTGGAGGGTGGCACGGGAGCGGGCTTGTCCGCGCGCGCTTCGCTGATGTTCAGCGAGACCGCCGGAGCTTCCGCGAAAAAACTGCGCGCCAGCAGGTCGATCTGCGGCAGGAACTTGTCGCGCACCCACTGCGCCACGAAGCGGTTGGGCGCATGTACCACCACGTGCCCGTTACCCACGTCCACCACCAGGGGTTTGATCCAGGTGTTGAGCTGCTGGGCGTTCAGGGAACGCTCGAAATGGGCGAGGCAATGGCTCCAGAAGTCGTCCATGTCGCGCGTGTGGGAAGGCCGGTGGGAGGGGAAGCGGGCATTCTAGCACCGAGCTTTCGCGAGCCGGAAAAGTTTGACAAATCAGGGGGCTAGCGGTCTAATACGACGCTTTTTCGCAGCTGACTTTTCCCCCGAGGATTCGCCATGAAACGTACCTATCAACCTTCCGTTGTCCGTCGCAAGCGCACACACGGATTTCGCGCGCGCATGAAGACCAAGAGCGGACGCGCGGTGATCAACGCGCGCCGCGCCAAGGGCCGCAAGCGCCTGGCGGTCTGACGCATCCGTCGCATCGCGGGCCGGGCGCCATGCCCCTCGCCTTCGGGCGGCATATGAAAATGCGCAAAACGGATGAGTTTTCATCCGTTTTTCGTTTCAAGTGTACGGGCGGCAACGCCGGACTCGCGGTCATGGCCGCGCCCAACGGGCTGGAGCATGCCCGCCTGGGCCTCATCATCCCGAAACGGATCATTGCCGACGCGGTGCGCAGAAACCGCGTCAAACGGTTGCTCAGAGAGGGATTTCGTTTGCGGCAACATGAATTGCATGGTTTGGACATCGTCGCCAGGATGAAAGCCGAGATGACGGATACCGACCTGCTCGCCACCTTCGGCAGCGCCATGCTGCTTTGCGAATCCTGCGTGCGGAAAAGGCTCCGCAACGCCGCCGCGGCGCCCCCCGCCTGAGTTCACCCGCCTTAACACCTATCGCTAGCGATCGCCATGGATATCCAACGCATCATCGCGTTCATCGTGTTTTCCTTTTCCTTGCTGCTGCTCTGGGAGTCCTGGCAGAACTATTCGAGTCCCAAGCCGGTTGCCGTCGAGGCGCCCGCGGCACAGCGGGCCGCCGAGCAAGCCGCGGCGCAGGGCGCCGATCCCGCCAGCCTGCCCAAGCCCGGGCAATCGCTGAGCCCGGGCGCGCCCTCCGTCGAGGCCGCGCCGACGGAACGCGGCGCCCGCGCCCGCGTGATCACCGATGTACTGGTCGCGGAAATCGACGCCAATGGCGGCGACCTGCGCGAACTGTTGCTGACCAACTATCTGCATCAGGAGAACTCGGACGCGCCCATGCGTCTGTTCGAGGAGAAGAGCGGTCGTAACTATTTCGCGCAGAGCGGTTTTGTCGGCGGGGGCTTGTCCACCCACAAGACGCCGTTCAGCCTGAGCCCCGGCGAATACCGCCTGAAGGAAGGCGAGAACGCCTTGAGCGTGGAACTCCGCGCCAGCCTCGAAGGCGCCGAGGTGGTGCGGACCTATACCTTCCGCCGCGGCAGCTATCTGGTGGAGATCGACACCCGTGTGCGCAACCAGCGCGGCGAGCCCATCGAAGCCTTCCCCTATTACCAGTTCCAGCGCCACGGCAAGGCCCCGGAAGGCGAGTCCTGGATGGTCTATACCTTCACCGGGCCGGCCGTGTATACCGAGGCCGGCAAGTTCCAGAAGATATCCTTCGAGGACATCGCCAAGGGCAAGATGGATTACGTGCGCGAAGCCCGCGATGGCTGGCTGGCCATGGTCCAGCACCACTTCGTCGCGGCCTGGCTGGCGCCGGAAGTCGCGGGCGGACAGGCGCGCGAGTTCTATACGCGGGCCCTCGGCAACGAGGAGTACACCGCGGGCGTCATCCTGCCGGCGGTGCGGGTCGCGCCCGGCGGCGAGGCTTCCACCAGCATGCGTCTGTATGCCGGTCCGCAGGAGCTTTCTAAGATCAAGGCCTTGGCGCCCGGCCTTGACCTGGTGGTCGATTATGGCTGGCTGACCGTGCTGGCCTATCCCCTGTTCATTCTGCTCAACTGGTTGCACGGGCTGGTGCACAACTGGGGCGTGGCCATCATTCTGCTGACCGTCATCATCAAGCTGGTGTTCTTCCCCCTGTCCGCCGCCAGCTACAAGTCGATGGCCAAGATGCGCAAGCTGGCGCCCCGCTTGCAGCACCTCAAGGAACGCTATGGCGACGACCGCCAGAAGCTGCACGAGGCCATGATGAAGATCTACAAGGAGGAGAAGATCAATCCGCTCGGCGGCTGCCTCCCCATCCTGGTGCAGATACCGGTATTCATCGCCCTCTACTGGGTGCTGCTCGGCGCCGTTGAACTGCGGCAGGCGCCCTTCGCCCTGTGGATCACCGATCTGTCGGTGCCGGATCCGTATTACATCCTGCCCATCGTCATGGCGATCACCTCGTTCATCCAGGTCAAGCTGTCGCCGGTTTCTCCGGACCCGGTGCAACAGAAGATCATGATGGCCATGCCCATCATGTTCTCCATCATGTTCATCTTCTTCCCCGCCGGCCTGGTGCTGTACTGGCTGATCAACAACGTCCTGTCCATCCTGCAGCAGTGGCATATCAACCGGCTTATCGAAGGCGGTACGGCGGCCGCCAACGATAGCAAGCACTAACTTACTACACCCTGGCCATGGCGGGCGCCCCAGCCGAAGCGATCGCCGCCATCGCCACCGCGCCCGGCCGCGGCGGCATCGGTGTCGTGCGGATTTCCTGCGCGGATCCCGAACCTTTCATCCAGGGCCTGTTCGGCAGGCCGCTGAGCGAGCGCACGGCCGCATACGCGCGGTTCCTGGACGCGGCGGGGGAGGCGCTGGATGAAGGCATCGTCCTCTGGTTTGCCGCGCCGCGCTCCTTCACCGGCGAACACGTACTGGAACTACAGGGTCATGGCGGGCCGCAGGTCCTGCGCATGCTGCTGGAGCGTTGCCTGGAGCTGGGCGCGCGCCTGGCCGAGCCCGGTGAATTCAGCCGGCGCGCCTTTCTCAACGGCAAGATCGACCTGGCCCAGGCCGAGGCCATCGCCGACCTCATCGACGCCGGCAGCCGGCAAGCCGCGCGCGGCGCCCTGCGTTCCCTGGAAGGCGAGTTCAGCCGCCGCCTGAGCGCCCTGCGGGATGGCTTGGTGCGCTTGCGCATGCTGGTGGAGGCCAGCCTGGATTTTCCCGAAGAGGAGGTTGATTTCCTCGAGCAGGCCGATGCCAGCGGCATGCTGGAGCGTCTCGCGACGAGCCTCGATGCGGTGCTGGCCGAGGCCCGCCAGGGCGCGATGCTGCGCGACGGCCTCAGCGTGGTCCTCATCGGCCGGCCCAACGTCGGCAAGTCCAGCCTGCTCAACCGGCTGGCGGGTTACGACGCGGCCATCGTCACCGATATCGCCGGCACCACCCGCGATACCCTGCGGGAAGCCATCAGCATCGACGGCGTGCCCCTGCATGTCATCGACACGGCGGGTTTGCGCGAACCCGACAATCCGGTGGAGAAGCTGGGCATCGAGCGCGCTTGGACGGCCGTTGGCAAGGCCGACCTGGCGGTGCTGCTGACGGACGCGCAGCATGGCGCGGGCGAACGGGAAGCCGATATCCTGGCGCGCCTGCCCGACATTCCCGTGCTGACCGTGCACAACAAGATCGATTTGACGCGAGAAGCGGCGCGCTTGTCGGCGGATGGCCGTGAAATCTGGCTATCCGCCCTCACCGGCGAAGGCATCGGGCTGTTGCGCGACGCGCTGTTGCAACGGGCCGGCTGGCAGAGCGCGGGCGAAGGCCTCTTCACCGCCCGCGCCCGCCATCTGCACGCCCTGCGGCGCGCCCGCGCGCATGTGCAGGCGGCGCGCGCCGCGCGGCGGCAACTGGAACTGTTCGCCGAGGAATTGCGCCTGGCCCAGCGGGCCCTGGCGGAAATCACCGGCGAATTCAGCGCCGACGACCTGCTGGGCGTGATCTTCAGTCAGTTCTGCATCGGCAAGTAGGTCCGGTTCCGGGGGAGTCCGGCGCGGGCCGATGGTGTGCTGTAAGTCATTGTGGAAAAACAACTTCTGTTCCTGAGGCGGCCGAAAGGTACCGACGGAAGCCGATCTCGCTTGAGTACACTATGAGTACACATGGCGGGTATGATGGGTGAAATTCCTCGTGTGTACTCAGAGGCCCGCCCATGCCGCTCACCGACACCGCCATCCGGGCGCTGAAGCCGAAGGCGAAGCGCTACTCCAGGACGGACGAGCGCGGTCTCGTGCTCGAGGTGTTCCCGACCGGCGGCATGCTCTGGCACTACCGGTACAGGCTCAACGGTAAGCAGGAGCGGGTGACGCTGGGCCGCTACCCAGCGCTGTCGCTCAAGCTCGCGCGTGCCGAGCGCGACAAGCGCGAGACCCTGGTCGCGCAAGGCCAATCGCCCGCCGTTCAGAAGCGGCTCGCGAAACAAGGGGCGGCGCCCGACACCACATTGGTCGAGTTCGGCGAGCGCTTCTTCCGTGAAGTGGTGGCCAAGGACCGGCGGGACCTCACGATTCCACGTCGCTACTTCGACAAGTCCATCGTGCCTGCCATCGGCACCAAGGCGGTCCGCGACGTCACTACCGAGGACGTGCGCGCCATCATCTGGCGCAAGAAGGACGAGGGGTTCGACGCGGCGGCCGGCAACATTCGCAGCGTCCTGAAGCGGCTCTTCGACTACGCGCAGACCGCCGGGCTCGTCAGCACGAACCCGGTGCTCGCGCTGCCGATGCGCCACGTCCACAAGGCAAGAGCGCGCGAGCGCGCGCTGTCTCCCGCCCTCGTCCCAGCGGACTTGAAACCGACCGCCAGGAACCGTCAGCCGCATCTCTTCCGCTTCCCGATCCCATTCCTGCACGGCCCCAGCCACTGCCGTGACCAGCGCTTTTTCCTCAAATTCCATTTCACCCATCGGGTGAGCCTCCTGTTTCCACGTCAGCCCGCTACAGCACGGAGTTTGCAGGCGTTTTTACCAGGGCAAGTGAGGAAAATAGGATCAATGGGTTGACCCACGCTGGCGCAAGTGACGACCCCAAGTGACGGGGTCGCCGATCAGGCCGGCAAGACCAGCCGACCGGTGCGAGCCACCCCGCCACAAGTGGGATGCGTCCGCCGCGCGCCGAAGCATGCAACCTGCACGGCGCCTGCCCTCAGCCCCGGGCGATTACATCAGGGGTTCAACCCGAGGAGCGCGCTTCCCACCGGAAGCGACCTCGGCGGCCATACCGCGTGCCGCGGCGGCCAGCGATGCAACAGCGGCACGAAGCGGGAGTGGTGTCCCGCGTCCCTCGCAGCTCCCGGCTCGCTTCGGCGTTCGGGACGGACAGAAACACTGACCTGAAACGACGACACCGCACGAAGACGGCAACGCCCTGCAGATCGAACGAACCGAGAGGACCGACGAACGACTGCTCCCGTCAGCTCATGAGCAACCCGGTGCAGGCAGGGGCGCGATCGTGCGCGCACGTCGCCCTCGCGGTCTGGTCAGCACGCCGCGCATATGCCGCGCGAAGCCTCACCCCCGAAAGACGTGTTCCCGGTGCCACTGCAGGAACGGCAGATGCTCCGGCACCACCCAGCGCAGCCGCAGGCCCTCGCTCACATGCAGCGATGCACGGTATTCGGCGGTCAGGCGCGGGGCAATGACCATGTCGCCGCCGGCATCGAAGGTGATCAGGCCCCGATCGAACAGCGCGTCGAGGTGAGCGACGAGGAGAAGGCCGTTGAACACATCCAGCCGCTCCTCGTCGCTGGTGCAATCGGCCCAGGGCTTTGCATGGCTGGCGCGCAGCACGTCGGGCAAGGCCAGCCCCGTCACAGCACAGGCGCCGCCCCAGTAGTCGAGTAGTGCCCCGCGGAAGACGTCCTGCCCCACGCGCTGGCGTACGAGCCGCTCGACCTCCGTGCCCTTGTCTGCCAGTCGATCCAGCTCGTTCCCGGCCCGCTCGCGGAACGTCCGCGCCGCCTGGTCGGGCAGCGCCAGCGACAGCTCGGCCGCGCGGCGCAGCAGCGCGGCCAGCGTATCGATGTCCGGCGCATCGAACCCGCCGCCGCCGTTGGCGAGCCTCGGCAGGCTGCGGGCGAGTTCACGAACGAGCCGTCCCTCCGGAACGGCCACCTGCCACCCACTGCCGCCGCTCGCGGCCGTGACGCTTGCGCGCCCGCGGTGACGCGCCGAGCCGAGCACGACGCGGGCCTCGATACTCTCGACCACGTTCTCCCAGCCATGCTCGCGGCCGGCCTTCTCGACCAAGGCGCGTTCGAGGACGTTCATCGCACGGGACCTGCTGCGGGTTCGCTGGTGGCTCCGTGCTCGAGACGATTCCATTCGATGCGCCGGCGCCGCCAGTGTTCATCGATGCCTTGCACGAACTCCGGGTGGACGAGCTTGGCGCGGTCGAGCAGCCATTCGGAGGCCTCCCTGCGGATCACGAAGCCCTCGATCGGACCGGCGCGATAACCGCTCGGCTCCGCACGCAAGCGCCTGGTCAGCTCCGCCAGCGTCGCGCGACCGCGCGACACCGTGCGCACCACGGCGAGACCCAGACGCAGGGCCAAGGCATCGCGGCGTGCAGTGCTGAAGAACTTGTGTTCGCTGCGGTCGTAGACGTCGAACACGATCAGCCAGTCAGGCAGGCGGTCGTACGCCACCGAGTGCCGGGCGGCGCACCATTCGCCGAACAGGATGAGGCCGGGTGAAAGCTCGCGGCGCAGCGGCTCTTCATGCGCAGCGATCCATCCACCCAGCCGCTGGAATTGCCCTGCAAATGGCGGGTGGAGATACTGGCCCCGGTTCTGGAACCGCAGTGCGCCGTCACCGAATCGCCCGCGTCCGGGTTGCCGAGGTTCAGGTCGAGGTTCGGATCGTCGCCCTTCACCGTCTGGCGGATCAGCAGCAGGCTCTGGATCAGGCTCGACTTGCCCGACGAGTTGGTGCCGAGCAGCAGCGTCACCGGCGCCAGGCGCATCGGTCCCGTGCTCTTCCAGATCTTGAAGTTGTCGAGCTTCAGGTGTGTCAGCATGGCGCTTGCTCAGGCCAGTTCGCCGCGTTCGAGCGCGTCCCACGCTTCGAGCACGAACCGCTGCGTGCGGTACCCGCCTGGCTCGCGCTCCTCGTTCTGCTTGAGCACGCGGAAGGTCTCGGACGGGTAATCCTCGCCCATCACCGAGGCGGGGTCGAGGAGGTAGCGGAGGTCTTCGCGCGTGAGGCCATACAGCCGCGCGTAGTAAGCGTCGAGCTCGGCGCGCAGCCGCGCGCGGCGGTCGGGGTCGAAGGGGAACGGCGGGCCGTCGTGGCCCAGCGCTTCGGCCCAGGGCGCGAGGTCGTGGGCGGTGTAGGTCAGATCCAGAACGCGCGGGACGATGAAGGCGAGATCGGCGGGGGTGTAGGCCTCGGGTGGCAGCACCGGGAGCTGCTTGGCGATAAAGAAGTTGAGAGTTGTACCCCCTACCTTCTGTCGAGCGGCGTAGTCGAAGCACAGCGCTGCAAGGTTCGCGACGAGCGCGGCCTGTCGCTTGACGGTCGTGTGCCCATCGAAGAACAACAGCGGGATCTTGTTCCCCACCCCCGCCCTCGGCAACACCGAGGCGATGACGGTGCGCTCGTTCGTCGCGTTCGTGATGTCTCGGAAGCCGAGGAACCACTTCGGCGAAGCCGCCTCGAGCAGGGACTCGGCGAAGGCGACGGCGGCGTCTTCGCC
>JBBIIR010000024.1:0-12319 GCA_037446455.1 Hydrogenophilales bacterium
GCAGGCCTTGCACAACGCCCTGCGTTACGGCAACCGGCGCGTCATGCTGCGCGTGCAAGCCCACGCCAGCGGCGCCCGCATCCGCGTGGAGGACGACGGCCCGGGCTTCCCGGATTTCCTCCTGGCACACGGCAACGCGCGCGAACGCGGCATCAGCTTCGAAACCGGCGGCACCGGCCTGGGCCTGTATTTCGCCGGCCTGGTCGCCGGCATGCACCAGGGCGCCGGCCGCTGCGGCGCGTTGAGCCTGGAAAACGGCGGCCCCCTGGGAGGGGGCGTGTTCATGCTGGAACTGCCCTGAGCAGCCCGACCCACCGTGATCAATCTGCCCAGACCAGACCTGTCCGACAAGACCATCCTCATCATCGAGGACTACGAGGGCATGCGCGGCATCCTGCGCGACCTGCTGGGGCGGGCCGGGGCGACGCGCATCGCCTTCGCGGCGAACAGCCAGGCCGCCATCCCGCTGCTGGAACGCCACCGTTACGACGCGGTGTTGTGCGACCTGCACCTGGGCCAGGGTCTGAATGGCCAGCAGATCCTGGAGGAGGCGCGCCACCGCCAATTGCTGGCGCCGCATACCGTGTGGCTGATGGTCAGCGCCGAAAAGACCGCCGAGATGGTCACCGGCACCATGGAATCCCGTCCCGACGATTACCTGCTCAAGCCCATCACGGAAACCCTGCTGTTCACCCGCCTGAGCCGGCAGATGGCGCGCCGCCAGACCCTGGCGCCCATCGAGCAGGCCATGCGGGATCGGGAATATCTGAAGGCCATTAATCTGACCGAAGCCCAGCTCGGCCGGCCGACGCCGCACCTCTGGGACCTCAAGCGCCTGAAAGCCGATCTCGCCCTGCACGTCGGCAATCATGCCCTCGCCCGCGAGATCTATCTGGAAGCGCTCGGCCAGCGCGACCTGCCCTGGGCGCACCTGGGCCTCGCCAAGATCCATTTTCTCGAAGGCCGCCACGCGGAAGCCCGCGATGAACTGGAGCAGGTGACCCGCGGCAATCGCGCCTACCTGGAAGCCCACGACTGGCTGGCGCGCGCCCTCGACAAGCTGGGCGACCTGGACGCCGCGCAGGCGGTGCTGAGCGCCGCCCTGACCACCTCGCCGCATGCCCCCCTGCGCCAGGGCCAGCTCGGCGAGATCGCCTACCGGCGCGGCGATCTGGAAACCGCGGCGGAAGCCTTCCGGCGTCAGGTCGACCTCGCCCGCCAGACCCCGCTCAAGGCCGCCGATCCCTATCTTTGGCTGTCACGCGTGCAGCTCGCGCGCGGCAAGGCAGACGAGGCCCTTCGGGCGCTGGCGGAACTCTCGGTGGATCTACGCGAGGATGACACCGCCCGACTGCTGGCGCGGGCGTTGGAGATCCCCATGCACCTGCAGGCGGGGGCGCGGGAACGGGCGCGCGCGCTGGCCGGCGAACTGGCCGCGGAACTGGGCGCGCAGGCAAACGAACTGCCGGCCGAAGCGATTCTGGAACTGGCCAAGCCCCTCATGGACCTGGGCGAGAAAGACACCGCCGCGACCCTGCTCACCAGTCTGGTCGGCAACAACCACGAGCATCCGGAAATCCTGGAGCGGGCCAAGGCGGTGTTCGCCGAGGCCGGCCTGGCCGAGGAAGGCCACGCCTTGGTGGACCGCGCCACCCGCGCCGCCACGGAAAGCATGAACCAGGGCGTGAAGCTGGCGCGCGAGGGCAAGCTCGACGAGGCCATCGAGTTCACCCGCGAGGCGCGCGCGCGCCTGCCCAACAATCCGCGCCTGCTGCTCAACCACGCCTTCCTGCTGATTGCCTGGATGGAACAATACGGCCGCGACCCGCGCATCGCCAGCGAAGCCCGTTCCTGCATCGAGATGGCGCGCCGGCTGAAGCCTGGCGAGAAACGGGCGGGGGAACTGCTCACCAAGCTGGAACTGGTGGGCAACGATTTCGGCGGCTAAGCGCCTATTTCAGTAGGAATCATGCCCCGCGCCGCGCAGTTTCTCCGCCAGGGCGCGCAGGGCCTGGCCGCGATGGCTGATGGCGTTCTTCTGGTCGGCATCGAGTTCGGCGCCGGTCCGGCCGAATTCCGGCAGCAGGAAATACGGGTCGTAGCCAAAGCCGCCGTCGCCGCGGGGCTGGTCGATGATCTCGCCGTGCCAGGCGCCCTCGGCAATGATGGGCTGGGGGTCGTCGGGGTAGCGCACGTAGACCATGACGCAGTAGTAGTGGGCCTTGCGGTTGGCCTGTCCTTGCAGGGATTCGATCAGCTTCCGGTTGTTGCGCTCGTCGGACTTGGGCTCGCCGGCGAAGCGGGCGGAGTAGACGCCGGGCGCGCCATTGAGGGCATCGACGCAGATGCCGGAGTCGTCCGCCAGGGCCGGCAAGCCGGTGTGGGCGGAGGCGTGGCGGGCCTTGGCGATGCAGTTCTCGACGAAGGTGACGTGGGGCTCCGGGCATTCCGGCACGCCGAAGGCGCCCTGGGGCAGCGCCTCGATGTCCAGGGGTTGCAGAATGCGGGCGATCTCGCGCAGCTTGCCGGCGTTGTTGGAGGCGATGACGATCTTCTTCATGATGGGTGTTCTCAGGCGGCGATGGCGGCCTTCTGGGCGGCCATGAGTTCGCGGATGCCCTTCTCGGCCAGGTCCAGCAGGGCGTTGAGTTCGGCGCGGGAGAAGGCGGCGCCTTCGGCGGTGCCCTGCACCTCGATGAGGCTCCCAGCCAGCATGACCACGTTCATGTCGGTGTCGCAGGCGACGTCCTCGGCGTAGTCCAGATCCAGCACCGGCGTGCCGTTCCAGACGCCGACGGAAATGGCGGCGACCTGGTCGCGCATGACGCTGGCGTCGTGCACCGCGACCCAGGCGCCGGTGATGCTGGCGGTGCGGGTGCCGCCGTCGGCCTGCAGCACGTCGCAGTCGACGTGCAGGGTGCGCTCGCCCAGCTTGCCCAGGTCGACGGCGGCGCGCAGGGCGCGGCCGATGAGGCGCTGGATTTCCTGGGTGCGACCACTCTGCTTGCCGCGGGCCGCCTCGCGGTCGCCGCGGGTGTGGGTGGCGCGGGGCAGCATGCCGTATTCGGCGGTAAGCCAGCCGCCTCCCGTGCCCTTAACATGCGGGGGCACCTTTTCCAGCACGCTGGCGGTGCACAGCACCTTGGTATCGCCGCATTCGACCAGCACGCTGCCCTCGGCATGCCTGGTGTAGTTGCGGGTGAGGCGGACGCCGCGCAATTGGTCCGGCGCGCGCCCGGAAGGACGGATGGGGGAGTTCATGGAATGCCTGTGAAAGAAGGTTCAGGGTCGGGATTTGCCGGGCAGCGGATAGCGGGCCAGGGCGGCCTTGATTTCGGCGACGGCCTTGTCCACGTCGCTGTCCGTGGTGGCGCGTTCGCCCTGGCCGCCGAGCTTGCGCAGCTGGGTGGTGAAGCCGTCCAGACCGAGATCGTCGCCCAGCACCAGTTCCCCGGCGTTGAAGTGCTCCTCGCCATAACGCATGGCGACCACGGAGAGGTTGTCGGCGTACCGGCCGGCGCGGAATTCGGCCTGATCCAGCATCTGCTTCACCGCCCGTTCCAGGGGGTAGGCGCGCAGGGTGGAGAGCATTTCCTCCGGCGTCAGTTCCGGCCAGACGCCGTCGGTGCAGAGGAACAGCACGTCGCCCTGCTGCAGCTTGACCGGCTCCTCGACCTCGATGTCCGGCAGCATGAAGCCGCCCACCGAGTTGTAGAGCTTGTTGCGATCCGGGTGCACGCCCATGTCGGCCTCGCTGAGCCGGCCCTCGTCCACCAGTTGCTGCACGGCGGAATGATCGCGCGTGCGGTAGAGCATGGCGCGGCGGCTGAACTGATAAAGCCGCGAGTCGCCCACGTGCGCCCAGCAGGCGGTGCCGTGCTGCACCACGCAGACCACGCAGGTGGTGCGCGGCGGATCGGGCATGCGCTTGCGCATGGCGTATTCGTTGATGGCGTCGTGGGCGGCATAGATGCCGTCCAGCAGGAAGGCGGCCATGTCCGGCAGCACCGGCTTGGCGCGGTTCTGGAACAGGCTGGTGATGACCTGCACGGTCAGCTGCGAAGCCACCTCGCCATGCATGTGGCCGCCCATGCCGTCGGCCAGCGCCATGACCATGGCATCCGAGGTATAGGCATAACCCACGCGGTCCTCGTTGTAGGGTCGGCCGCCGCGGCGGCTGGCCTGGTAGACGACGTATTTCATGCTCATGGCTGACGTGACAACCTGTCCTTGATCAGGGCGAACAACGAGGGTTTCTGGCTGCGCGCGGCCTGCGCCAGGGCGATCAGCCGCTTCTGCACGGCGAACACGCTCTGCGGCCGCTCGGTGTAGTTGAGCCGCAGCATGTCGTCGATGAGTTCCAGCAGCGCCGGGGAATGCAGGCCGGAGTGCGACTTCGCCGCCGGCGCCAGCTTGTCGCGATCGTTGCGCTCGTTGGCCGGGGGCGGCGGCCCCTTGGCGATGCAGGCGTACATGGTGGCGCCGACGCTGTAGATGTCCGTCCAGGGCCCCAGACGGTCGCGCTGGTTGTACTGCTCGGGCGCGGCGAAGCCCGGCGTGTACATGGGCGAGGTGGTGAACATGTCTTCGCGCAGGGCCTGGCGGGCGGCGCCGAAATCGATGAGCACCGGGGAACCGTCGGCGCGGATGTAGATGTTGGAAGGCTTGATGTCGAGATGCAGGATCTTGTGCGCGTGCACCTCGCGCAGGCCGTTCAGCAACTGGATGAAGACGCTGCGCAGGAAGGTTTCGCGCATGGCTTCCCGCAGGCCGACGATGTGCCGTTGCAGGGTCTTGCCCTGCTCGTACTTCATGACCATGTAGACGGTCTCGTTGGCGCGGAAGAAATTCACCACGCGCACCACGTTGGCGTGGCGGATACCGGCCAGCGCCCGACCCTCCTCGAAGAAGCACTTCATGCCGAAGCGGAAGGACGCCTCCTTGTCCTGGTCGATGGGCACCACCGTGCCCAGCTCGCCGCGCCTGACGATGCCGCCGGGCAGGTATTCCTTGATCGCCACCGGCTGGCCGTCGATGTCGAAGGCCAGGTAGACCAGGGAAAAACCGCCGCCGCTGATACGTCGGTCGATGACGTAGTCGGCGAGGTGATAGCCATGCGGCAGAGGTTCGGTGGTTTGGGCGGCCATGCGGCGGCGGGTTAAGATGCTTGTTTGCGAAAGATCAGCGAAGGATAACCAAGATCGTGGCGAGCATGAAGGAAACCCGAAACGAAAATCTGCGCAGCATGACCGGCTACGCCGTGGAAACCGCCGACCTGCCCGGCGGCCAGATCACCCTGGAACTGCGCGCGGTGAACGCCCGCTTTCTCGATCTTGCCTTCCGCATGGGCGAGGATTTCCGCATCCTGGAACCCGGCCTGCGCGAGCGCATCGGCGAGCGGGTGAAGCGCGGCAAGCTGGAATGTCGGGTCAATTTCACGCCCTCCGAGGCCATCGCCCTGCCCGGCGGCCTCAACGCGACCCTGCTCGCGCAACTGCGCGCGCTGTCGGACAACGCCGTGGCCGCCTTTCCCGCCGCCAGGCCGCTGGCCGTGGCGGAAATCCTGCGCTGGCCCGGCATGCTGGGGGAAACCGGACCGGACGCGGACACCCTGCAGGCCACCGCCCTGCGCCTCGCCGAGGCGGCCCTGGCGCAATTCAACGCGACGCGGGCGCGCGAAGGCGACAAGCTCAAGGCCGCCATCCTCGAACGCGTGGAGGCCATGCGCGGCCATGTCGCGACCATCCGCCCGCGCACCCCGGAGATCGTCGCCGCCTACCGCGAGAAGCTCAGCAAGCGTTTGCAGGAATTGCTGCCCACCCCGGACCACGACCGCATCCATCAGGAGGTGGTGCTGTTCGCCCAGAAGATCGACGTCGACGAGGAACTCGACCGCCTGCTCACCCACCTGGACGAGGTGGTGCGCGTGCTGCACGCCGGCGGCGCCGCCGGCAAGCGCCTGGACTTCCTCATGCAGGAACTCAACCGGGAAGCGAACACCCTGGGTTCCAAGTCGGTTTCCCTGGAACTGACGCGGACCTCGGTCGAGCTCAAGGTGCTCATCGAGCAAATGCGTGAGCAGATCCAGAACATCGAATAGGACAAGCCCCATGCCCGGTCAGCTGTTCATCGTCACCGCGCCATCCGGCGCCGGCAAATCGAGCCTGGTGAAGGCGCTGCTGGAGCGCGACGCGGCCATCCGCCTGTCGGTGTCCTACACCACGCGTCCGCCCCGCCCCGGCGAGGTGGATGGCGTGCATTACCACTTCGTCGGCCGCGACGAGTTCCAGGAACGCCTGGGACGCGGCGAGTTCCTCGAGAGCGCCGAGGTGTATGGCAATTACTACGGCACCTCGCAGCCCTGGATCGAGGCGGAAATGGCCCTGGGCCGCGACATCCTGCTGGAAATCGACTGGCAGGGCGCGGCGCAGGTGCGTCGGCTGATGCCCAAGGCGTGCTGCGTCTTCATTCTGCCGCCATCCCTCGCCGAATTGCGCCGCCGCCTGGAGGGCCGCGGCGCCGACAGCGCCGAGGTGATCGCGCGGCGTCTGGCGGCGGCGCGCGAAGACATCTCGCACGCCCTGGCCTTCGACTATCTGGTGGTGAACGATCGATTCGAGGACGCCCTCGCCGACCTGCTGTCCATCACCCGCGCGCGGCGCCTGAGCATGGACGTGCAGGCGCGGCGACAGGCCAGCCTGCTGGAAAACCTGCTCGCGCCTTAAGAGATCGCTGGACGTCAGCCGAAATGGCAGACGTAGTGGTAGGGCTCGCCGGTGACTTCGATGTCGAAACTGGAGTTGGCGGGAATGCTGAAGGACTCTCCCGCGGCACTGGTCTGCCAGTCCGCGCCCTGCGGCCGGTAGCGGCAGGCGCCGGCGACGCATTCCATGATTTCCGGCGCGCCGGTGTTGAAGGTCAGGCTGGCGGGCAGGATGACGCCCACGCTCTTGCGCGTGCCGTCGGGCAGCACCACGCTATGCGAAACGCACTTGCCGTCGAAGTACACGTTGGCCCGCTTGAGCACGGACACCTGGTCGAATTGCGACATGGTCAGATATTCCAGATGTGTTGGATGAGGATCTTGGAGACAAAGCCGAGCATGCCGAAAGCCAGCACGAAATACAACGCGAAGGTGCCGACCTTGCCCGCGTTGGCGCGGTAGGCCAGGTTGCCGATGATGAACAGCATGAACAGCATCAGCAGGCCGATGCCCGCGGTGGCGCCGAACTCCGCGACCTGCGCCTCGGTGTAGCCGAACAGGGTGCTCTGCATCCTTCCTCCTCCATCCAGAAGCGTGACGTCGGCCGCCTTGGGTGACGGCCGTCTGCCAAGGAGGGATCATGCCGGAACCCCGCAGGCCTCGCTTCTGACGAATGTACCAGGACGGAGGGAGACGTTGCGACCCCGCGCGCCCTGGTCCGCTTAACGGCGCCGGGCCTCCAGCTTGGCGGCGATGCGCATGCGCAGGGCGTTGAGTTTGATGAAGCCGCCCGCGTCCTTCTGGTCGTAGGCGCCGGCGTCGTCCTCGAAGGTGGCGATGGTGGAGTCGAACAGGGAGTCGGTCGCGGAATCCCGGCCCACGACGATGACGTTGCCCTTGTAGAGCTTGAGGCGGACGAAGCCATTGACGTTCCGCTGGGTGTGGTCGATCAGCGTCTGCAGGGCGATGCGCTCCGGGCTCCACCAGTAGCCGTTGTAGATCAGGCTGGCGTAACGCGGCATGAGATCGTCCTTGAGGTGGGCGACTTCCCGGTCCAGGGTGATGGATTCGATGGCGCGATGGGCCTTGAGCAGGATGGTGCCGCCGGGGGTTTCGTAGCAGCCGCGCGATTTCATGCCGACATAGCGGTTTTCCACCAGGTCCAGACGGCCGATGCCGTGCCTGCCGGCGAGTTCGTTCAGCTTGGCGAGGACTTCGTGGGCCTTCATGGCCTGACCGTTGATGGCCACCACGTCGCCCTTGACGTAGTCCAGGGTGATGTACTCGGCGGCATCCGGCGCCTTCTCCGGCGACACGGTCCAACGCCACATGTCCTCCTCGGCGCAGGCAGCGGGGTCTTCCAGGTGACGGCCTTCGTAGCTGATGTGCAGCAGGTTGGCGTCCATGGAATAGGGCGAGCCGCCCTGGCGGTGCTTCATGTCGATGGGGATGCCGTGGGTCTCGGCGTAGGCGATCAGCTTCTCGCGCGACAGCAGGTCCCACTCGCGCCAGGGAGCGATGACCTTGATGTCCGGCTTGAGGGCGTAGGCGCCCAGCTCGAAGCGCACCTGGTCGTTGCCCTTGCCGGTGGCGCCGTGGCAGATGGCGTCGGCGCCGGTGAGGTTGACGATCTCGATGAGGCGCTTGGCGATCAGCGGCCGGGCGATGGAAGTGCCGAGCAGGTATTCGCCTTCATAGACGGTATTGGCGCGGAACATGGGGAAGACGAAATCGCGCACGAACTCCTCGCGCAGATCCTCGATGTAGATCTGCTCCGGCTTGATGCCGAATTGCAGGGCCTTGGCGCGGGCCGGCTCGAGTTCCTCGCCCTGGCCCAGGTCGGCGGTGAAGGTGACGACTTCACACTGATAGGTGTCTTGCAGCCATTTCAGGATCACCGAGGTGTCCAGCCCGCCGGAATAGGCGAGTACCACTTTCTTGATTGCGCTCATCGTTCGTCCTTGCTACTTGACCTGAAAGTCGCACAGCGACTTCTTGAAGCTCCCCTCTCCCGCAAGCGGGAGAGGGGCTGGGGGTGAGGGAAACGGACATGACTGTTATGCCCTTCAGGGTAATCATGCTTCGAAGCGTCTTTTCAATGTCATGTCCGTTCGCGCGGACCGCCCGGTCCGCTTGCTGAATTCAATGCGCCGCGCCGTCCACGGCGTGCACTTCTCCGGGAAAGTTGCCGACCCGCAGCAGGGAGAGGTCCGCCTTCAGGCTGGCGTGCTCGATCTCGATGCCGACCACGCGACCGTCCTCGGCAAGATTGATGACGATGCCCTCCTGCGCCTCCCAGGCGTGCGCTGGGTTTTCCGGCGACAGTTCCAGGTAGAGGCTGTCGCGGTCCTTGAAGTAGGCCAGATTCATGTGCCCACCTTGCCGAGCAACAGGTATTCCATCAACGCCTTCTGGGTGTGCAGCCGGTTCTCGGCCTCATCCCACACCACGGACTGGGGGCCGTCGATCACCGCCGCCGCGACTTCCTCGCCGCGATGGGCGGGCAGGCAGTGCATGAACAAGGCATCCCGATCCGCCACGCGCATCATGTCGCCATCCACCCGCCAGTCGGCAAAGGCCTTGGCGCGGGCCTCGTTCTCCGCCTCGAAGCCCATGCTGGTCCACACGTCGGTGGTGACCAGATCGGCGCCGCGGCAAGCCTGCATGGGATCGGCGAAGGACTCGAAATGGCCGGTGCCGATGAGGCCGGCACGCTCCGGCTCCACCTCGTAGCCCGGCGGCGTCGAGACGTGGACATTGAAGTCGAGGATCTCCGCGGCCTGCAGCCAGGTGTTGCACATGTTGTTGGAGTCGCCGATCCAGGCCACGGTCTTGCCCTGGATGGAACCGCGCTGTTCGATCCAGGTGAAGAGGTCGGCCAGGATCTGGCAGGGATGGTATTCGTTGGTCAGGCCGTTGATGACCGGTACCCGGGAATGAGCGGCGAAGCGTTCGACGATGTCCTGCTCATAGGTGCGGATCATGACCAGATCGACCATGCGCGAGATGACCTTGGCTGCGTCCTCCACCGGTTCGCCCCGCCCCAGCTGGGTGTCGCGGGTGTTGAGGTAGATGGCGGAGCCACCCAGCTGGTGCATGCCGGCCTCGAAGGACAGCCGGGTACGCGTCGAGCTCTTCTCGAAGATCATGGCCAGGCTGCGGTCGGCCAGCGGGTGGTAGGGTTGGTAAGCCTTGAAACGCGCCTTGACCAGCGCCGTGCGGGCGAACAGATGCTCCAGTTCTGCCCGGCTGAAATCCTTGAATTGCAGGAAATGTTTGGGCGGCGATGCCATGAGCTCAGCCCAGGAAGGCGCGGATCAGACCCGCCAACTTCTCGGTCAGCAGGGCTGCCTCTTCCCGCTTCAAAACCAGGGGGGGCAGCAAACGCACGACGCTGTCGTGGGTGACGTTGATGAGCAGCTTCTCCGCCAGAGCCTGTTTCACCAGTTCGCCACAGGGCCGATCCAATTCGATGCCGATCATCAGGCCCTGACCGCGGATTTCCCGAACACCCGCAACGCCCTCCAGGCGCGCCGCGAGATCCGCGCGGATGAAGGCGCCGAGGGTTTCCGCGTGCGCCGGCAGGGCGTCCTCCTCCATGACCTGGAGGGTGGTGAGGGCGGCGGTGCAGGCCAGCGGCCCGCCGCCGAAGGTGGAACCGTGCTTGCCAGGCACGAAGGTGGTCGCCGCCACGCCGCGCGCCAGACAACAGCCCACGGGCACGCCGGAGCCGAGCCCTTTCGCCAGCGTCATCACGTCGGGCAGGATGTCGGTGTGCTGGAAGGCAAACCATTTGCCGGTGCGGCCGATGCCGGTCTGCACTTCGTCCAGCATCAGCAGCCAGGCGTTGCGGTCGCAGATGGCGCGCAACTTGGCCAGATAATCCCGTTCCGGAATGTTGACGCCGCCCTCGCCCTGATAGGGCTCCACCAGCACGGCGACAATGTTCTTGTGGTGCTCGGCGAGCTTCTCCACCGCTTCGGCATCGCCGAAGGGAACGCGCACGAAGCCGGTCACCAGCGGCTCGAAGCCGGCCTGCACCTTGCGGTTGCCGGTGGCGGACAGGGTGGCCATGGTGCGACCGTGGAAACTCTGCTCCATGACCACGATGGCCGGGCTCTCGATGCCCAGGTTGTGGCCATGCAGGCGGGCGATCTTGATGGCGGCCTCGTTGGCCTCGGCACCTGAATTGCAGAAAAACGCGCGCTCCAGGCCGGAAATCTGGCAAAGCCGTTGCGCCAGCCGCTCCTGCTCCGGAATGCGATAGAGATTGGAGGTATGGATCAATCGCCCGGCCTGTTCGCACAAGGCCCGGGCCAGGCGGGGATGGGCATGGCCGAGCCCATTGACCGCGACGCCGGCCAGGGCGTCCAGGTACTTCTCCCCATGTTCGTCATAAAGCCAGGCGCCCTCTCCGCGCACGAACGCGACAGGCTGTCTGGCATAGGTTTGCATCAGGTATTCGGACATGACACTTCCAACCGCAAGAAAAATAGAACGGCGGCCTCGGCCGCCGTACGCTGAAAGGTCGAAACATACCACTAAACCGTGGCCAGCAGAATCATTGGCTTGTCAGTGCTGGCCGGTGCGCGAATACTCCCCTACCGGAATAATCCCTCGCACAGGCAGACGATGAACATGCACAACGCTGACGCTGATCGGGTAATCAGCGTCGGCGAACTCAACCGCCAGGCGCGAATTGCCCTGGAAAAGTACCTCCCCTCTTGCTGGATCAAGGGTGAAATCGCCAACCTCAGTCGCGCCGCCTCGGGCCACTGGTACTTCACCCTGAAGGATGAACTGGCGACGGTACGCTGCGCCATGTTCAGGAACCGCAATCAGTTCATCGACTGGTCGCCGCGCGATGGCGACCAGGTGGAACTGCGCGCCCAGGCCACCCTGTATGAGCAGCGTGGTGAATTTCAACTGCTGGTCGAGGTCATGCGCCGGGCCGGACAGGGCGCCCTGTACGAGGCTTTCTTGCGGCTCAAGGCGAAACTGGAGGCGGAAGGGCTGTTTGCGTCGACCCGTAAGCGTGCCTTGCCAAGCTATCCCCACGTCATCGGCCTGGTCACCTCACCCCAGGCCGCCGCGCTGCGCGACGTGCTGACCACGCTGCGAGGCAGATGGCCGGCCGCTCGAGTGATTTTGTATGCTTGCCCGGTGCAGGGTGTGGACGCGCCACGCGCCATCGTCGCGGCCATGCAGGAGGCCGCCCGCCACGGCCACTGCGAAGTCCTGCTGCTGGTCCGCGGCGGGGGCAGCCTGGAGGATCTGGCCACGTTCAATGACGAGACCGTGGCCAGGGCCATCGCCGCCAGCCCGATTCCGGTGGTGACGGGGGTAGGCCACGAAACCGATTTCACCATCGCCGATTTCGTCGCCGACCTGCGCGCACCCACCCCCACCGGCGCCGCGCAACTGGCCACTCCGGCCAGTGCCGACCTGAAACAACATGTCGATCATCTACGCGCGCGTCTGGCACAGAGCCAGTCGCGCACCCTACACGCCCTGGCCCAGCGCCTGGATGGCCTGAGGCGACGCCTGGCGCACCCGCGCGATCGCATCGCCCTGCGCAGGGAGCGCCTGCGCCTGTCGACCTGGCGCATCGCCCAT
>JBBIIR010000025.1:0-11966 GCA_037446455.1 Hydrogenophilales bacterium
CTCACCGCGGACATGCCCGAGCGCGCCCGCGGCGCGGTCCTGCTCCCCGACGCGACGGTGGTCCCGCTGCCCGACCGGCGCCTGGGCGAGCACCTGCGCGACGGAGCGCCGCTGCCCGCCGCGATCTGGAGCCCGGCGCCGGCGCTTGCGCTGGAGGCCAGACTGCCGCCGCCCGCGCCGGCCTGTCCGGCGGCGCCGCTGGCGGCGAGGCCGGCGCGGGCTTCCGCGCCCTGTCCCCCCCGCGCCAATCCGCTCGGATGCAGGCCGCCGCGGCTCAGGCTGGTGCTCGCGGCCAGGGCGATGCCCGCGTCATCGGCATCCCCTCCGGTGCTGGCCAGGCTGCCGCCACCGGCGCCGGGGTCGGCGAATTGCGCCGATTCAGCCACCTGGGCGGCGCTTTGCGCGACGGCCTGGGCAGCCGCCGGGGATTCGGCCTGGGCGGTTTGGGGTTCCGCCGCCGCCTTGGCCGCGGTCGGCCGCGTCACGCTGGCGGGCGGCGCGATAGCCTCGATCGGCGCCTGGATGCCCAGCGTCTCGGCGTCGGGCAACGCAAGCTTGGGCGCGTCCTTCGCCGGCCGGGCCTCGCCGCGCCATTTGGCTTCCAGGGTATGCGGTTCGCGCTGCGCGGGCTTGCGCTTGGCCTGGGTTTTCTTCGCCTTGGCGTCGGCCGTCCTGGTTTTGAGCTGGCCCTTGGCGCGCGTCGGCGTTTCCGGTTTGGGCGGCTCCAGGGCGATCTCGAAGCTCACCGGCCGGGGTTCCGGAGGCGGCGGCGAATCCATGCCCAGATAGACGGCCAGGTGCAGCGCCGCGCTGGCGCCCAGGGCGACCCAGTGGCGGGTCTCCAGGCGGGCCAGCAGGGCGAGGAGGAGAACGGGTAGCTTCACCGCGCCTCTTTCGCCTTGCCCGGCGCATGCGCGGTGATGAAGGTGAGCTTGGCGACGCCGGCGCGGCTGACCGCGGCCATCACCTCGGTGATGCGGCCGTAGGGCACGCCGGCATCGGCGCGCAACTGCACCGTCAGTTCCGGCGCCCGCGTGATCTCCGCCTTGAGTCGCGATTCCAGGGCCGGCAGCTCGATGGCGTCCTTGCCCAGGAAGGCGCGGCCGTCCGGTTGCACGCTGACCACCAGGGCCTGGGCCGGCTTGAGGGCGGCGACCGGCGAGGTCTCCGGCAGCTTCACCTGCACCGACTGCAGCAGGAAGGGGGCCGTGATCATGAAGATGGTGAGCAGCACCAGCATCACGTCCACCAGTGGGGTGACGTTGATCTCGCTCATCGCCTGGAAATCGGTCTCCCGCGAGACCAGAGGGGAGGCGGGCCGCAACGCCATGTCAGGCCTTCCTGTCTTCGGCGCAGCAGGCCAGGTTCATGAAATCGTGGGCGAAGCGCTCCATCTCGGCCACCGACAGGCGGGTGACGCGCACGCCGTAGTTGTAGGCGAGCACGGCGGGGATGGCGGCGGCGATGCCGATGGCGGTGGCGAGCAGGGCCTCGCCCACCGGGCCGGCCACCACTTCCAGGCCGGCTGAGCCCGAGCGGGCGATGCTCTCCATGGCGTTCATGATGCCCCAGACGGTGCCGAACAGGCCGACGAAGGGGGCGGTGCTGCCGATACTGGCGAGCAGCATGAGCCCCGATTCCAGCGTGTGTTGTTCCTTGCGCACCTGCTGCGACAGGCTGCGTTCCATCACCGCCTGACGATCGCCGGAGTCGGCCAGGGTCTTCCTCTCGCCCATCTGGCGCAGGGTGGCGAACCCCTGTTTGGCCAGGCGGGCGAGGGCGCCGGCGGACTCGCCGGCGATCTTCTCGGCGCCGGCCAGGTCGGCGGCCTGCCAGAAGCGTTGCGTGAAGCCCGCGTTCTCCTGGCGGATGCGCCATTGCAGCCAGCCCTTGGCGAAGATCAGGGCCCAGGTGACCAGCGAAAACAGGACCAGGATGGTGAGGGCCAGGTTGACGGCCGTGGAGGTGGAGTATTGGATCATGGCGGCTCGGGGAAATAGAAAGCCGCCGCATTATAAGGGCTCGCTGATGGAGCCGGCCTGAGGCGCCGGGAATGGCTCGAAGACGCAGCGGCCGGCGTCAACGAAACACCACAGGCCGCGGGCCCGGCCGTACACTGGTGCTTTTCATCCAGGAGGCATGGCATGCCCGCCCTGATTCGCTCGATTCCGCTTCTGTTCCTGCTCGCCGGATGTGGCGCCGAAACCATCGGCACCGCCGCCGTCGGCGCCAAGACCCAGGCCGATGCCGCGCGCCAAGCCGAGGAAACCAAGGCCCATGTCCTCAACCAGCTGGACGCGGCGGCGCAGCTGGAAAAGCAGCGCCTGGAACAGGCCGGAGCCGCCGGCCAGCCCTGATTGCATGTGAAAATGCCAGTGTCCAAGAAATACGTCCTTCCCGCGAAAGCGGGAATCGGAATTTCAACGGGTTACAAAGTCCCTGGATCCCCGCTTTCGCGGGGATGACGCCTGGTTTTGTAGCCGTTCAGCACATATCCACAGGCCCTGAGGCGAGGCGACCCGGCCAGGCCTACACACGGCCTTGCACGCTTGCGCGCCAGCGAAGCATGAAATCTTCCCCATCCGCCGCCGCCATCCCGGCCCATCCTCTGCGCGGCCCCATCCGGCGCGGTAGCGGCAGGCCGCGCGTGGCCATTGTCGGGCGCGCCGGCAACGGCAAGGCCAGCATCTTCCGCGCCGCGTCCAGCACCGCCACGCGCCACGAGCGTCTGGCGGGCATCGGCCCGGCCTATGAGGAATGCCTGGTGGAAGTGGGTGTGGAGCAGATTTCCCTGGTCGCCCTGCCGGACATCGACAGCTTCCACCACCTGCATGGCGACGCGGCGGTGGTCCTGAAGTATCTGCTGTGGGGCGATTGCTGGTCGGCCATCGCCCGCCACGAGTCGCATCAGCCGGAGAAGGCTTTCCCCGCGCCGGACGTGCTGCTGCTGGTGGTGGATGCCACCGACCTGGAGCGCGACCTGGAACTGGCACTGGAGCTCGCGCAACTGGGCAGGCCCATGGTGATCGCCCTCAACCGCATGGACGAGGCGCGCGCCAAACACCGCTTCATCAACGCGCGCGCCCTCGCCGCGCGCCTGGGCGCGCCGGTGGTGGCGACGGTGGCGCACATGGGCATCGGCCTGGCCGAGCTGTTTTCCGTGGTGGTGCGGGTGGCGCGGGAGACCCGCGCCGTCACCGGGTTCGCACCCCGGCATGAGCCCAGCCCGCATATCGCCGCGCGGCTCGATGCCATCGCCGGCATCGCGCGCGACAGACACCGAGGTGGCCGCCGCCTTCGCCGTGCCGGAGGCGCCGCTGACCCTGCAACTGGCGGAGAACGACGACTATTTCGCCGAGGAGCTGCGCGCCCATTTTCCCGACCGGCACGCGCGCGACACCGAGGTGGCCGCCGCCTTCGCCGTGCCTGAGGCGCCGCTGACCCTGCAACTGGCGGAGAACGACGACTATTTCGCCGAGGAGCTGCGCGCCCATTTTCCCGACCGGCACGCGCGCCTGCGCGCCGCCCGCGTCGTCGCCGCCGGGGCGCTGCCGCGCCCGCTGGCGGAGGAAATCCACGCCGACCGCCACCATCGCGCCGCCCTGCTGCACGAGGCGGTGACCCGGCCGGGCGGCGAAGCCACGCCGCCACGCTGGCAACGCTGGGCGGACGAACTGTTCCTGCATCCGCGCTGGGGCTTCGCCGGCACCCTGGCGGTGTTCGCCCTGGTGCTGTTCTTCGTCTTCGAGGTGAGCGCCTTTCACGACGCGCTGACGGTGGCGCGCCTGATCGAATGGGCCGAGCCCTGGCGCCCCGAGTCGCTCGCCGGCGTGGTCGCCCGCGCGGTGCTGGACGGTTGTATCGGCCTGCTCGGCATCGTCATCCCCTACATGCTTCCCCTGCTGGTGCTGCTGGTGCTGCTGGTGCTGCTGGTGCTGCTGGAAGAGTCCGGCATCATGCACCGCGTCGCTTTCGTGGTGGATCGCGGCTTCCACCGCCTCGGCCTGCACGGCGGCGTCGCTCTGCCCTTCCTCATGGGCCTGGGCTGCAACGTGCCGGCCCTGGCCGCGACCGCCGCCGTGACGCGCGGCCGCGACCGCGCCGTGGCTTCGCTGCTCATCACCTTCCTGCCCTGCTCGGCGCGCTCCGCCATCCTGCTGGCGGTGGGCGGCAAGTATCTCGGCGGCCTCGGCGTGTTCCTGTTGTTCATGCTCACCCCGGTCGTCGTCAGCCTGGTGGGGCGTTTCCTCAAGCGGCGCTATCCCGAGACCACGCCGGGCATGATCCTGGCGATTCCCGATTAAGCCGTGCCCACCGCGCGCTGGCCGATCGAGTGGGCGGCGCGCCTGCTCTGAAGCCTTATTGCAGGGGCGGCGGGGTATAGCGTTTCAGGCTGTTTTCCACCTTCTGCGCGGCATAGAAGGCGGCCAGGTCGGCGATGTCCTGGTCGTTGAGACCATGCGTGAGCACGCTCATCATCGGGTGGGTGTGGCGCTTGGCGGCCCTGAATTGCTTCAGCATGGCGGAGAAGGCCTCCGCGCTCTGGCCGGCCAGTCTTGGTGTGCCGGTATGGGTGTAGTTGCCGGTGGGGCCATGGCAGGTGCTGCAGTACTGCGATTTCTGCGCGCCCGCCTGGACATTGCCGGCGGCGATGGCGGGGCCGGCGCACAACAACAGGGCGCCCACCGCCAGGGCGGCGGGCGGGATGGCGAACCAGCGGGATATCGACGTCATCATGGGCTCCTTTGCGTGAACGGGGCATGCGCTTCTCGACGCGGCCGCGAGTGGCCTGCCCTCTTTCCTCTCAGCATAGCCGCGCGCGCCCGGAAGCAAAGCACGGCAGAGCGGATTAATCGCCGCCGGCGAAGCCGAACGGGCTGGCCTGGCCGAGGAACTCGTCGTAGCGCAGATAGTGCGTGCCGTCGCAGGAAAAGGTCAGGCTGACCATGCCGTTGAACAGGTTGATCGACGACATGCGCAGATAGATGTTCTCGTCGGCCATGCGCAGGGTGCGCAGGTTCTGCAGGATGCGGGCGATGGCCGGCATGGGGATGACGGCGTCGGCGGGGTAGGTCCGCGGCGGATAGGCCAGGCAGATGTCCGGATCGGCCAGCGCCTCCTGGTCGAGGATGCGGTAGCGGTAGGGATCGTCCAGCGTCCAGATGGTGGCCTGGCTGCTGGAGAAGTGGATCTGGCACTGGAACACGCCGCGCTGGGTGAGCAGTTCCTCGAGAATGGACAGGGCCTTGTCCAGGCTCTGGTCCATCGGACTGTCCACCCGGCACTGGAAAAAGACGTTGCCGCGGATCGCCGGGTCGCCCTTGATCTGCCGCCAGTTGCCGGGCTCCTCGTAGAGATGCGAGGTGGCGGGCAGGTCGCGCAGGTCGAAGTCGGCGCCCAGGTAGCCGAGCACGCGGCCATCCCGGCGCACGATCTGCAGGGCGGTGAGGGAAGGGCGCTGATTGAGCATGCTGATGTAGGAATCGGACAGCAGAAAGCCCCAGGCCGGCACCGCTTCCTGCATGTACGGGCGCTGCGAACGGTCGCGGCCGAAGTGGCCGGGCGTCAGGCCGCTCTTGCCGACGTTGTCGCAGAGCTGGATGCCGTCGGCGTTCACGCCATAGAGGAAGGTGCAGTGGGGGATGTCGGCAAAACCCGCCAGCAGCACCGCGTTCATGCCTTCGCGGTCGCCCCAGGCCGGCGCGCATTGCTCCGCCAGCCGGGTGAGCGGCTCGTGCAGCAACCGCGCCAGCTTCTCGCGCTGCTGAAAGATGATGTCCTTCCAGGAAAACTGCATGGTTTTCATCCTTTGGCGGATTGAACCCGGCGCATTATCGCTTTCCATGTCGAAGAAACGAGTGGCGCGCGCGGGCCGGGTCGCTCCAGGGCGCGCCCCGCGTTGAGGCCATGCGCACCGTCATGGTGCACCAGTGCGAGCGCCATCGGCCGGAGCGAAGCGGCAGTCCCCGCGCGGGGCCCGCCGGCACGCGGGTCGGACGCGCCATCGCGTCATCGCTTGGGCTGGCATCAGTCTTGCAAGGACTATGCCGACGGCATTTCCCCATAATCACAACTTGCGTATCCCCCCCTTCTTCCACGCCCGAACGGGCGTTTTTTTGGTGCGCCCGGCAGGGCGCACTCACTTGGAGGTGGAAGTCCTCTACTCGCCCGGCAAGGGGAAGCAGGAAAAGGGGCCGAAGCAGGAAAAGGAAGCAGAAGCGGAAAAGGGGCCAGGCACGGGGACTGACCCGGTGATTGACCCAGGGAGGGGGCGGCCGGCGTGGCCGAACTTCCTTACTGCTTGCTGAAGAACTCCGCCACACCTCGCAGGATGGTCTTCAATTCCTCGGCGGCGATGGTGGCCGCATCCTTGCGATGGATGCCCAGGGCGTCGGCTTCGTGCACCGGGTCGGCCACGCCGATGACGATCTTGCCGCCGTCCGCGTTGGCGCCACCCGCCTTGCCGGCGTAATCGACGCGATAGACCGCGAAGCGGCAGGGTACCAGCAGCGTGATGTTGGGATCCTCGTCGATGGCCTGTGCCAGATATTGCGACTTGCAGGCATAGACGACCTTGTTCTGGATGTCCTTGCCGTAATTGCCACGCAGGCCTTCATCGATGTCCTGTACGCGCAGCACCTCCCAGTTCTGCGCCTCGATTTCGCTGTTGAGCCGGTCCAGCACCTGCGCGAATTCGACGCTGGGTGGCAGGTAGATGTAATAGGCGCCCCCTTTCTTGTGTACCTCGCTGGCGAAACTCGCACCGGCCAACAGCAGGAGAGGCCACAGCAGCAGCAGCATCAAACGCCTTGCGTCCTTGCACATGATCGTCCTCCGTTTCCGCTCGTTCAGTGGTGGAACAACGTTGCCGCACGCAGTGCGTGCGCTCTCAGCATAGCCCATCCAGGAGACCATGAACGATTGCCCTGGAAGCAATCATCCCTGGCCAGCCGCGACAAACCGGCGTGTTCCTGTTCGAGGATCACAAGATCGCCCTCGCCAGCTTTTTGCTGCCGGACAACTGCCGCAAGATCAGCACCCGCGCCTACCTGTTGTTTCTGGAGCAGCAAGGCTGGCTTGCATCGGCGGCGGAAATCGAGCGGCGCGCCATCCAGGCCGGACGCAGCTTTTCGAAGCCGCGCTTCCCGCCCGAGTAATCCGTTTCAGGAATTCCCGGGCTCGACACCGACACCAAACGCCGCATCGGTACCGCCCGCGACATCCTCGTAGGCAAGGTACCCGACCCCAAATTCCACCGCCGGCAAGCAGGCATCCGGCACCGGCAACATGAAGTTCATGATGAACGGGCGCTGCATTTGGAATCCACGGTTGGATGCGGGGAAGATGTTGAGTGGAAGGTCGGCTACCGCTTTACGGCCGACGGACGACCCGCCGAAGATGCAAGGGCACGTATCCGAGTGGAGCGATCGCCTGGCGCACTGACCTGCCGACAGCAACTCGGCCAAGGAGGTCAAGGCGACCCATATCATGCATGCGCCGCGTTTCTCAGCACTTCGGTGGCCCATTGGTTCAGGCTCTTGCCCGACGACTGAGCCGCGATCAGGGCGGCACTGTGGACTTCCGGCGGCACCCGCAGCATCAGCTTCCCGGAGACTGTTTTTTCCGGCGTGATGCCCTGCTGCGCGCAGTCAATCAGATAGTCCTCGACGGCGGCCTCGAATGCTCCGCGCAGTGCATCAACAGTATCGCCATGGAAGCTGATCATGGCGCGCAATCCCAGAATGCGTCCAACAAAGAGATTGTCGCGCTCGTCGTATTCGATGCGGGCGGTGTAGCCCTTGTGGGTCATGGTGTTCATGGTGCGTTTCCTGTTTCGTCGTCAGACCCAGGTCATCGATGGCGCGCTCCAGACCCTCGACCGAGGAAAACGTCAGCGACAGCACCGAGTGGATGATCGGGGGGCGGCCAGATTCGCGGCGAACGGGCGCGGCTGTTCAACATCTACGCCGCCGGCAACTTCGTCGAAGCCACGCCCGACACCCCCTATTTCCAGATCGGCGAATCGAAGTACGGCAAGCCCATCCTCGACCGCATCTTCAACTGGCAAAGCCCCCTGGAAGAAGCCGCCAAGTGCGCCCTCATCTCCATGGATTCCACCCTGAAGTCCAACCTGTCCGTGGGCATGCCCCTGGACATGCTGTGCTACAGCCGCGACAGCCTGAAGGCCGAACGACGGACGCGCATCAACGCCGACAATCCCTATTTCAAGAACCTGCGGGAAGCCTGGGGCGAGCGCATCAGGCAGGCCTTCGCGGAACTGCCGGGGCTGGACTGGGAGAGCGTGTCGCGAGGCTGAGGCTCACCGCATAACCCGATCGGCACGGGTGTTAGCCCTCAAGCCGGTGCATTCCCGGTGCGCCACGCACCTATCCAGTGCACGGCCTGTCCGCCGCCGCCAGCAACTCCCTGATTCAACGTGATTTCGCAGGTGGCACGGCGATTGCTAAAGCTCCACCAGGCTTCCTCGCCTAGCGATCTTTGGACAACGGCGTCCGCTCCCCGCAAGGGGCGGCCGCCGTTTTTTTCGCCCCGCGCTATTGGGGTTTTCGTTGAGGTCATTCGCATGGCACGCATGAAACTGGTTCTGGTGGGCAACGGCATGGCCGGGGTCCGCACCCTGGAGGAGCTGCTGAAGGCGGCGCCGCGGCAGTACGACATCACGGTGTTCGGCGACGAGCCGCACCCCAACTACAACCGCATCATGCTGTCCCCGGTGCTGGCGGGGGAGCAGACGGTGGAGCAGATCGTGCTCAACGGCCGGGATTGGTATGCCGCCCACGGCATCACCCTGCATACCGGCAAGCGGGTGGTGAAGATCGACCGCAAGCACCGCTTCGTGGAGGCGGACGACGGCACCCGGGCGGAGTACGACCGGCTGCTGCTGGCCACCGGCTCCAAGCCCTTCATCCTGCCGGTTCCGGGCGCCGACCTGGGGGGAGTGGTGGGCTTCAGGGACATCGCCGACGTGGACAAGATGATCGATGCCGCCAGCCACTTCCGGCACGCGGTGGTCATCGGCGGCGGCCTGCTCGGCCTGGAGGCGGCCAACGGCCTGAAGCTGCGGGGCATGGACGTGTCCGTGGTGCACATCGCGCCCTGGCTGCTGGAACGGCAGATGGACGAGCCGGCGGCGCGGCTGTTGCAGAAGAGTCTGGAGGAGAAGGGGCTGAAGTTCCTGCTCGGGAAGCAGACGGCAGAATTGAGCCCCTCTCCCGCGGGCGGGAGAGGGGTTGGGGTGAGGGCGGTCGATGAGACCCTGTCGCCCGGCCAATCTCCCTCAGCCCCGGCCCCCGCTCCGCGCCCCACGGCTTGCGCTGCATCGCAAGCCGGCTGCGAGAACGGAATGCGGGGCATTCCGAATTCCCCTCTCGCCCCGCTTGCGGGAGAGGGGAGCGGATCGCGCGTTCAGTCCGTCGTTTTCAAGGATGGCGAGACCATTCCCGCCGACCTGGTGGTGATGGCCGTGGGCATCCGTCCCAACACCGCCCTGGCGGAATCCGCCGGCCTGCGTTGCGAGCGCGGCATCGTCGTCAACGACACCATGCAGACCTTCGACCCGCGCATCTACGCGGTGGGCGAGTGCGTCAGCCACCGGGGCATCGCCTACGGCCTGGTCGCCCCCTTGTTCGAGCAGGCCAAGGTCTGCGCCAACCACCTGGCGGAGCACGGCGTGGCGCGCTACCAGGGCTCCATGACCTCCACCAAACTGAAGGTGACGGGCATCGACCTGTTCTCCGCCGGCAACTTCCTGGGCGGCGAGGGCTGCGAGGAGATCGTCTTCCAGGACCCGGGCCGCGGCGCCTACAAGAAGCTGGTGCTGAAGGACAACAAGCTGGCCGGCGCCTGCCTGTACGGCGACACCCTGGACGGCGCCTGGTACTTCGAGCTGATGCGGGACGGCACCGACGTCTCCGACTACCGCGACAAGCTGCTGTTCGGCCGCCACCACATCGGCGATAGTGGCAACTGCGGCGGCGCCGGCGGCGGCGACAAGAGCCGCGTGCTGTCCTTGCCCGATACCGCCGAGATCTGCGGCTGCAACGGCGTGTGCAAGGGCGCCATCGTCGCCAGCATCCGCGCCAACAAGCTGTTCACCCTGGACGAGGTGCGGTCCCACACCAAGGCCTCGGCCTCCTGCGGCTCCTGCACCGGCCTGGTGGAAACCCTGCTGGCGGCGACCGTGGGCGGCGACTATTCCACCGCGCCGTCGAAGAAGCCGATATGCGGCTGCACCGAGCACACCCACGACGAAATCCGCGCCGCCATCGTGGAGCGGGGGCTGAAGACCATGCCGGACCTGATGCGCGCCCTGGACTGGAAGACCCCGGACGGCTGCAACAAGTGCCGCCCGGCGCTGAACTACTACCTGCTCGCCGCCTGGCCCGCGGAATACGTGGACGACGCCCAGTCGCGCTTCATCAACGAGCGCGCCCACGGCAACATCCAGAAGGACGGCAGCTTCTCGGTGGTGCCGCGCATGTTCGGCGGCCTCTGCACGCCGTCCGACCTGCGCGCCATCGCCGACGTGGCGGACAAGTTCAAGGTGCCGGAGATGAAGGTCACCGGCGGCCAGCGCATCGATCTCTTCGGCGTCAAGAAGGAAGACCTGCCGGCGATGTGGAAGGACCTGTCCGATGCCGGCTTCGTCTCCGGCCACGCCTACGGCAAGGCCCTGCGCACGGTGAAGACCTGCGTCGGCGCCAAGTGGTGCCGCTTCGGCACGCAGGATTCGACCGGCCTGGGCGTCAAGCTGGAAGAACTGACCTGGGGTTCCTGGATGCCGCACAAGTTCAAGCTGGCGGTGTCCGGCTGTCCGCGCAACTGCGCCGAGGCCACCATCAAGGACTTCGGCGTGGTCTGCGTGGATTCCGGCTACGAACTGCACGTGGGCGGCAACGGCGGCATCAAGGTGCGCGTCACCGACCTGCTGTGCCGGGTCGAAACCGAGGAACAGGTGCTGGAGTACTGCGCCGCCTTCACCCAGCTCTACCGCGAGGAGGCCCACTACCTGGAACGCACCGCGCCCTGGGTGGAGCGGGTGGGCCTGGCTCACATCAAGGCGAAAGTGGTGGAGGACGCGGCCAGCCGCAAGGCCTTGGCGCAGCGCTTCGCGGTCTCGCAGAAGCCGGCCCAGGTCGATCCGTGGAAGGAACGCACCGAGGGCGAGAAGGTGCGCGAGTTCCAGCCGATCCATCTCGCCGCCTGATTCGCTCCCCTCCCCCGCAAGCGGGGGAGGGGCCGGGGGAGAGGGCGGTCCGGACCGGCGGCGCCGGAGATTCCCCTCTCCCCAACCCCTCTCCCGCTTGCGGGCGAGGGGCTTGAACGAAGGACATGAACGTGACTGATTGGATTGAAGTGGCCCATCTCGACGACATCCCCCGCCAGGGTTCCCGGGTGGTGAAGACCGCCGCCGGCGACATCGCCGTCTTCCGCACCGTGGAGGACGAGGTCTTCGCCCTGCGCGACCAATGCCCGCACAAGGGCGGCCCGCTGTCCCAGGGCATCGTCTCCGGCAAGCGCGTGGCCTGCCCCCTGCACGACTGGAAGATCAGCCTGGACACCGGTATCGCCGTGGCCCCGGACGAGGGTTGCGCGGCGCGCTACCCGGTGCGGGTGAGCGACGGCATGGTGCGCCTGTCGCTGACCCCGGACGAAGGCTGCCCCGATGCTTGAACGTCATTCCCGCGCAGGCGGGAATCCAGGAAAGCAATGTGTAAACGCACTGGATTCCCGCCTGCGCGGGAATGACGACGAAAAGCAGACATCCATGCCGGACAGCGCCACACCCGTCCGCTCCACCTGCCCCTACTGCGGCGTCGGCTGCGGCGTGCTGGTGAGCCGCGAGGGCGACGCCTTCAGCGTGCGCGGCGATCCGGAGCACCCGGCCAACCGGGGCCGCCTGTGCTCCAAGGGCGCCGCCCTCGGCGAAACGCTGAGCCTGGAGG
>JBBIIR010000026.1:0-11940 GCA_037446455.1 Hydrogenophilales bacterium
CGAATACCTGGGCGGCAAGATCGCCGAGAAATATCCCTTCCACCTGATCTCGCCGCATCCGCGCCACCGCACGCATTCCATCTTCCACAACTGCTCCTGGCTGCAGGAAGCCTTCCAGCAGGAAGTGACCCTCAATGCAGCGGATGCGAAAAAGCTGGGCATCCAGACCGGCGATACGGTGGAAATCTGGAACGACCGCGGCGGCGTCGTGGTGCCCGCCTACGTCACCGAGCGGGTGCTGCCCGGCGTGCTCGTCCTGCACGAGGGCGCCTGGCTGGATTTGGACGCGGAGGGTTGGGACCGCGGCGGCAACCCGGATTTCCTCACCGACGACAACCCCAGCCCGGCCGGCGCCTTCACCTACAACAACGCCCAGGTGCGCATCCGCAAGACCGACAAGGCGCACCGGCCCGGCTGGGACCAGCTGGCCACCGCGCGTTCGCATGTATTCCGGCGCGATTACTGAGAGGGGATAGACCATGGACCAGTCCAAAGATCGCGAACTCATCAAGGCCGCCGTCAAGCGCCGCAAGAAGGCGGTCTACACCCCCGTCGTGCCGGAGATGCAGCTGGGCTTCGTGCACAACAACGTCGACTGCATCGGCTGCCGCGCCTGCGAGATCGCCTGCAAGGACAAGAACGGCCTGGAGGCGGGGCCGCGCTTCCGCCGCGTGATGTACGTCGAAGGCGGCACCTTCCCGGAGGTGTTCGCCTACAAGCTGAACATGTCCTGCAACCACTGCGCGGAGCCGGCCTGCCTGCCGACCTGTCCGACCGGCGCCATCTTCAAGCGCAAGCAGGACGGCATCGTCGACATCGATTCCAGCCTGTGCATCGGCTGCCGCAGATGCGAGGCCGCCTGCCCCTACGGCGCGCCGCAGTTCATGCCGGAACAGAACATCGTCTCCAAATGCAACCTGTGCGTCGACGAGATCGACGCCGGGCGCAAGCCCTACTGCGTCATGGCCTGCATGATGCGGGTGCTGGACATCGGTCCGATCGACAAGATTCTCGCCAAGGAGTGGGACACCAAGGCGATGGCCGCCTTTGAAACCCCGGTGCGCGCGGTGAAGAACCTGGCCGACCCGGAACTCACCAAGCCCTCCATCGCCTTCATCGCCCACAGCAAGGCCAAGGTGGAATGAAGCTTGCCGACAAGCCACGTACTTTGAGAGGAGACCCGGCATGAACCCTGGTGAACTGGAAACCCTGGGCGCCTTGCGCGAGGCGGTGGCGCAGGATCTGTCGCTGCTGGCGGCGCTGCATCACGCTGAACTGGACGACGATCTGCTGGCCGCATTGGCCGAGGCCGGCTTTCCCGACGGCCTCGGCCTGCGCCTGCTCGGCGACGACAGCGGGCGGGCGTTGGCGCTGCTGCGCGCGGCCCTGGCGGAATTGCCGAGGCCGCTGACACCGGCCATGCGCGACGAACTGGCGACCGACTATGCCGCCATCTACCTGACCTATGCCTACCAGGCCTCGCCCTACGAATCGGTGTGGCTGGACCAGGAGAACCTGGCCATGCAGGCGCCCATGTTCCAGGTGCGCGAGTTCTACCGCCTGTTCGATCTGGTCGCCGCCGACTGGCGCACGCGGCCCGACGACCACCTGGTGCTGGAACTCCAGTTCCTCGCCGCCCTGTTCCGCGACAGCCACCCGCAGGCCCTGGCCGAGGCCGCGCGCTTCCTCGACAGCCATCTGTCGCGCTGGCTGCCCCGCTTCGGCCAGCGCGTCGCCGCGCGTTGCGCGACGCCGTTCTACGCCGGCGCGGCCAGCCTGTCGGCGGCCTATTGCGACGAACTGCGCGACCTGCTCGCCGAAGTGCTGGGCGAACCCCGACCCAGCGCCGAGGAGGTGGAAGCGCGCATGCGGCCGCGTCCCGCCCCATCGGTCGTGCCCGTCCCTTTCGTACCGGGTCTGGCGCCCTCCTGGTAAGCGTTTTCCAACCCCGCATCCACAAGGAGCACAGCATGACCACAACCCGACGCATTCCCCTCGCCCTGGCCCTCGGCCTCCTGCTTGCCGCCGGTCAGGCCGCGGCCGACGAAGCCACCGCGAAGGCCAACGGCTGCCTGGCCTGCCATGCCGTCGACAAGAAAATGGCGGGGCCCACCTTCAAGAGCATCGCCAGCAAGCACAAGGGGGAGGCCAACGCCGCCGAAAAACTGGCGGCGTCGGTGCGCGCCGGCGGCAAGGGCGTCTGGGGCCAGGCGCCGATGCCGCCGCAGACCAAGATCAGCGACGCCGATCTGAAGAAAGTCCTGGCTTGGACCCTGGCGCAATAAGTCCGGAGATCGCCCCTGCGGCGGAGTCCGCGGCCCTGCCTGAACTCGATGGCGCGCGCTGCGTGCACGCCGCCATCGAGACCGCCACCTGCCGCGCCTGCGTCGAGGCCTGCCCGCGCGGTGCCTGGCGGCTGGACGACGCCGCGCTGGAATTCGACGCCAGCCAGTGCGACGGCTGCGGCCTGTGCGTGCCGGCCTGCCCAGGGCAAGCCATCAGCCTGCCTCTGGCGCTGGCGATTCGGCCGCTGGCGGCCGGCCAGGCCGTGCTCGCCGCCTGCGAGCGCGCCGGCGCCGAGGCGAACGGCCATGCCGGCCCCGGGCGTGTGCCCTGCCTGCACGCCATCGGCGCCGCCGATCTGCTGCGCGCCTATCGCGCCGGCCAGCACGCCTGGCTGCTGGCGCATGGCGATTGCGCGGCGTGTCCGCGTGGGCACGGAGAAACGCTGTTCGCGCGGGTGGCGCATGTGAACGCGGCCCTGCGCCAGCGCGGGCGGCGGCCCATCTTGACGCGCGAGGTTTCGGCGGCGGCCTGGTTCGCGCTGCTCACCGACGCGGATGCCGACGGGACGCAGGCGCGCCGCGCCTTCTTGCGCGCGTTGTCGCGCCGGCCGGCGACGCTGCTGACGGGCGCCGTCGCCGAAGCCGGGCGGAACGCGGCGCCGGGTGAAGACCTGCCGGACGGGGAGGATGCCCTGATGCCCTGGACGGTGCATCTCGATGCCGGCCGCTGCGTCGGCTGCCATGCCTGCGCCCGCGTGTGTCCGCGGGGAGCGATTCAGTTCGACGCGGCCGCATCGGCCTACCGCCTGCGCCACCGCGCCTGTACCGGCTGCGGCCTGTGCCGCGATGTCTGCGCGCATCGGGCGGTCGCCCTGCGCGCATGGGCCGAACCGAGGCAATGGCTGCTGGCGCTGGCCGAACGGCGCTGCGCCCGCTGCGGCGTGACCTACACCGCGCCGGCCGCCGCCGCCGGCAAGCACGGGCTTTGCTGGGTTTGCGCGGCCGCGCGACAACCGTCACGGCTGTATCAGGTGATGGCCTAGCTGTCAGGCCCACCGTATCGCCGTTGCAAGTCGTGCGTCTGGGTTTTCCTGGGCGAGTGCGGACCATTTGATCCGGTGAAAGCAGTTGAAATGCAGCCCGGTGCACAGCAATCCTCAGCCCAGGCCCCAAGAGTGGGAAGAGCTTTTCGGGGATCCGGACTGTAGGGTGGAATATGGGGGCACAGCAGGTTGTCCATCCAATCTTGGGGACGCCGCCCACATCCTGCGGTTGAGGGTCGGGGGCGGTCACACAAAGCGCCAACATAACGGCTTACTTGATTAACGTGAAAGTCGCGTCAGCGACTCTTGAAGCTCCCCTCTCCCGCAGGCGGGAGAGGGGCTGGGGGTGAGGGAAACGGGCATGACTTTCATGCTTCGGGGCGTCTTCTCAAAGTCATGTCCGTTAGCCACAAAGTTCAGCACGTCATTCCGGGGCCGCGAAGCGGAGCCCGGAATCCAGAAAAAACGTCCATAAAACCTCTGGATTCCGGGTTCTGCCCTGACGGGCAGCCCCGGAATGACGGTTCTTGGGGATCGCTGAGTTTGATGGCTAATCAGGACGGCTTATTATTTGGCAAACGTTTGCCATTCTGACTAAGCTCGCTCCATGAGCACGATGAACATCTCCCTCCCGGAAAGTCTCAAGTCCTTTGTGGACCAGCAGGTTGAGCAGCGCGACTTCGGCACAAGCAGCGAGTACGTTCGCGCACTGATCCGCAGAGACCGGGATCGTCAGCGACTCAGGGGCTTGTTGCTTGAGGGCGCGGCTTCTCCAGCTGCCGAGGTGGCCGATGAGACATACTTCAAAGCGTTGCGTGACCGCATCTCCCGGTCACGCCAGGGATGAAGTTCAAGCCCGTTCTCCCGCGCTCCATAGCCAATCGGGATGCGGATGAGGCAATCCACCATTACCTGGATGAAGGGGCTGAACAAGCCGCGCTGGGGTTCATCCAGGCATTGGAGGACGCCTACAGACACATCGGCCGTTACCCTGCGACAGGGTCTCAGCGCTACGCCTACGAACTTGACCTGCCAGGGTTGCGGTTCTGGCCCCTCAAGCGCTATCCATACCCCATTTTCTACGTTGTAAGGGATGAACACATCGATGTCTGGCGGGTGCTGCATAGCCGGCGAGACATCCCCACGTGGATGGATCCTCTGAACGATATCTAGCCGCACAATCTGCCCGGCATCAGTCGGGCGGCTACTCAGTGCGGCGATACCGCCCCGCATGAGGGTTTCTGTGTCTGGCTTCTGGTCAGTCCGCATGGGCGACGCGATAATGCGTCATCAAAATTTCCCCGTTCGGCGTGATGAACAAGAAAAAAATCTTCCTGCCGGTGCTGTTGCTGGCCTTGGGCGTCGGCGGCTTCGCCGCCCTCAAGGCGACCCGGCCGCTGCCGCCGGTGGCGCCGCCGAAGGAGCCGGTGTGGCGGGTCGAGACCCTGGTGGCGTCGCCGCACAGGGCCAGCCCCGTGCTGACCCTGAACGGCCGCGTGGAAAGCCCGGACCAGACCCGCGCGGCGGCGTCCGGCGTCGGGCGGGTATTGACGGTGCGGGTGCGCGAAGGCCAGCGCGTGGCCGCCGGCGATCTGCTGCTGGAGCTGGATCCGCGCGATTTCCTGCCCAGGGTGGAACAGGCGCGCGGCGAGGTGCTGGAACTGGAAGCCGCCCTGCGCAGCGAGGCGCTGCGCCACAAGGCGGACCTCGACCAGCTGGAACACGAGAAACGACTGCTCGAGGCCGCCGCCGCCGACGTGCGGCGTTTCGAGCAGTTGCAGCGGGAGAACTTCTATTCGCAGTCGGCGGTCGAGCAGAGCCGCTCCAATCTGGCGCGCCAGAACATCAGCCTGCGCACGCGGGAGCTGGCCATCGCCGACCACCAGGCCCGCCTCGCGCAGATCCAGGCGCGGCTGCTGCGGGCGCGCGCCAATCTCGACCAGGCCGAGCTGGCGGCGGCGCGCGCGCGGGTGCTGGCGCCTTTCGCCGGCTTCGTCGCCAAGGTGGAGGTGGCGGCGGGCGACCAGGTCAACACCGGGCAGAGCATGCTCACCCTGTATCCCGCCGCGGCCCTGGAAGTGCGCGCCAAGCTGCCCGCCAGCCAGCAGGATGAATTCCTCGCCATGCATGCGGCCGGCGGCCGCGCGCGGGCCACCGCCGTGGTCGGCGGTGAACGCCTCGGTTTTCGCCTGGCGCGTCTGGCCGGCGCCGCCGATGCCCGCGGCCTGGACGGATTTTTCGTGCTGGAGGCGCCCTCCGCCGCCCTGCGGGTGGGTGAACTGGTGACCCTGGAAGTGGCCCGCGCCGCCGTCGACAACGCGGTGACGGTGCCCTATGTCGCCCTTTACCACGGCCGTCAGGTCTACCGCGTCGAGGACGGGCGCCTGCGCGCGGTGGCGGTCAACGTGCTCGGCGAGGCCGGCGGTCAGCCGCCCATGCTGTTGGTGAGTGCGCCCGACTTGAAGGCGGGCGACGCGCTGTTGGCCACGCATCTGCCCAACGCGGTCAATGGCCTTAAGGTGGAGGCCAGGGGCAAGTGAGCGGGGGGATGTTCGGGAAACGGGAAACGGGAAAAGGGAAACGCCAACGCCCCGCTCCGACCCCGCGCGCAGGTTTTGAATTCCCGTTTCCCGTTTCCCGTTTCCCGTTTCCCGTCTTTCCCGCAATGCAATGAAACGCGACCTCCTCGGCACCTTCGTCCACCACCCGGTGGCGGCCAATCTGCTCATGCTGCTGCTGATGGTGGCGGGCTTCTTCGCGGTGACCAAGCTCAACGTCCAGTTCTTCCCCAGCTTCAATCTGGACTTCGTCACCGTGCGGGTCGAATGGCGCGGGGCGGCGGCGGAGGACGTGGAGGAGGGCATCACGACGCCGCTGGAGCAGAAGCTGAAGACGGTCTCCGGCATCAAGAACCTGACTTCCACCTCCAGCCAGGGCGTCAGTTCCATCTCCATCGAATTCCACGAGGGCAGCGACCCCATCGCCGCGGTCGACGAGGTCAAGCAGGCGGTCGAGCAGTTCCGCAACCTGCCGCAGGAGGCGGAGCAGCCGGAGGTGTCGCGGGTGATCCGCTACGAACCCATCGGCCGCGTGCTGCTCACCGGCGGCAGCCTGCCCGAGTTGCGCAGCCTGGCCCGCCAGTACGAGACCGACCTGCTGGCGCGCGGCATCGACAAGGTCGATCTGCTCGGCCTGCCCGAGGAGGAAGTGGCCATCACCGTGCCGGCGCGCGAACTGGAACGCCTGGGCATGACCCTCGACCAGGTCGCCGCGCGCATCGCCCAGACCAACCGCGACCTGCCCGCCGGCAAGCTGGGAGAGGGCGAGGTGCAGCGCGAGGTGCGCGGCATCAATCTGCGCAAGGATCCGCGCGATTACCGCGACCTGCCGCTGGTCACCGAGACCGGCTCGCGCGTGGAACTGGGCCAGGTCGCCGACATCACGCGGGCGCCGCGCGACAACAGCGTGTTTCTGGAAGTGAATGGCGAGCCCGCCGTCGAACTGGCCCTGCGCCGCGCGGAAACCGGTGATTCGCTGGCGGCGGCGAAGGTCATGGAGACCTGGCTGGCGCAGGCGCGCGAACGCCTGCCGCCGGATATCCGCCTGCATGCCTACGACCAGCAGTGGACCCTGATCGAGGACCGCATCGGCCTGCTGGTGAAGAACGGCATCCTCGGCCTGATCATCGTCTTCTTCCTGATGCTGCTGTTCCTCAACGGCCGCGTCACGGTCTGGGTGGCCCTGGGGATTCCCACCGCCTTCCTGGCGACCATGGCGGTGCTCTGGCTGGCCGGCGGCTCCATCAACATGATCAGCCTGTTCGCCCTGATCATGGCCCTGGGCGTCATCGTCGACGACGCCATCGTCGTCGCCGAGGACGCCTATGCCCACTACAGGATGGGCGAGGCGCCCATGTACGCCTCGGAAGGCGGCGCCCGGCGCATGTTCTGGCCGGTGATCGCGTCCAGCCTCACCACCGTCGCCGCCTTCATTCCGCTGATGATGGTGTCCGGTCCCATGGGCAAGATCCTCGGCGACATCCCCTTCATCATGATCTGCGTGCTGGTGGCTTCCCTGCTGGAGTGCTTCTTCATCCTGCCCGGCCACCTGCGCGGCGCCTTCGTGCATGGCGCAGGCGACAAGATGCATCCGACGCGGGTGCGGCTGGATGGCGCCTTCGCGCGTTTCCGCGACGGTCCCTTCCGGCGCGCCGTCAGCGCCGCCGTGGAATACCGCGGCGTCACCGTCGCCGCCGGGGTGGCCATCCTGATCGTGGTCGTCGGTCTGCTCGCCGGCGGTCGCGTCAAGTTCACCATCTTCCCGACGCCGGAACCCCAGGTGGTGTTCGCCAACGCCACTTTTTCCAGCGGTACGCCGCGCCAGACCGTCGACGCTTTCCTCGACCACCTGCGCGAGACCCTGGAGGCCACCGAGCAGAGCTATGGCGCCGACATCGTGCAGCGCGCGGTGTTCCGCGGCGGCGCCCTGTCCGGCGACCAGAATCCGCGCCAGGGCGACCAGTTCGGCTCGGCCACCGTCGAACTGGTGCCCTCGGAGGCACGCGAGGTGCGCACGGAGACCTTCATCCGCGACTGGCAGGCGCGGGTGAATGTGCCGGCCGGCATGGAGAATTTCCTGGTGGTGCCGCGCCGGCAGGGGCCGCCGGGCCAGGATCTGGTGATCCGCATGAGCGGCCGCGACGCCCACACCCTCAAGCTCGCGGCTTTGGAGGCGCAGAGCAGCCTGCGCCAGATCGTCGGCGTCTACGGCATCGAGGACGACATGCCTTACGGCAGGGAGCAGGTGGTGTTCAAGCTCACCGCCGCCGGCGAGGCCCTGGGCCTGACGCTGGAGGAACTCTCCCGCCAGTTGCGCGCCGCCCTCGACGGCCGCCTCGTGCAGTTGTTCCAGGACGGCCCCGAGGAGGTGGAGGTGCGCGTGCGCCTGCCGGAGGCGGAACGCGCCAGTCTCGCCCTGCTGGAACGCATGAACGTGCGCACTCCCGCCGGCGACTGGGTGCCGCTCGACACCGTCGCGCGCTGGACCTCGCGCCAGGGCTTCGAGGCCCTGCGTCACGCGGAGGGCCGGCAGGCGGTGGAAGTCAACGCCACGGTCAACAGCGCGGTCGCCAATACCAACGAAATCCTGGCCGGCCTGCAGGACGTCACCCTGCCCGCCCTGGTCGAGAAATACGGCATCGAGTGGTCCTTCCAGGGCAGGGCGGCCGATCAGCGCGAAACCATGGCCGACATGCGCACCGGCCTGCTGCTCGGGCTGGCCCTCATCTACCTGGTGCTGGCCTGGGTGTTCGGCCATTACGGCTGGCCCATCATCATCATGCTGGCCATCCCCTTCGGCCTGGTCGGCGCCGTCGCCGGCCACTGGATCATGGGCATCAACCTCACCCTGCTGTCCCTGTTCGGCCTGTTCGGCCTGTCCGGCATCGTCGTCAACAACGCCATCGTGCTGGTGGAGTTCTACCGGCGTCAGCGCGCGCAGGGCCTGAGCGTCGACGAGGCCCTGGTCAACGCCGCCTGCCTGCGCCTGCGCGCCATCCTGCTCACCTCGCTGACCACCATCGGCGGTCTCTCCACGCTGATGGCGGAAACCTCCCTGCAGGCGCAGTTCCTCATCCCCATGGCCACCTCGATCACCTTCGGCCTCGCCTTCACCACCGTGCTGGCGCTGTTCTGGCTGCCGGCCATGCTGTCCCTCTACGAATCGATTCACCTGCGTCTCATGCGCCTGCTCGGCCGGCCAGCGGCGGCGGGTGCTTAACCTTGCATGGATGGCGACGGGGGGAGCATCCCATCGCCCGCCGACGTGCCGGTTTATCGAGCGTGACGCGAAGTATTGATGCTAGGATGCGGCGTCTCTGCGAGATTCCAGCTCGATGAAGCCTTCCGAAGCCCTGCAGCGTCATCGTCACGCCATTCGCCAAGTCGTCGAACGCAACAATGCCTGCAATCCGCGGGTGTTCGGCTCGACCATCCATGGCGACGACACGGCCGATAGCGATCTGGACTTGCTGGTCGATCCCATCGATGGCATGACCACCTTGTCGAGCCTGGTCAGAATCAAGCGCGAGGTGGAGTCGCTGATCGGCGTGCCGACCGATGTCCTGACACCCATGGCCCTGCATGAACGCTACCGGCAAGCGGTCCTGGACGAAGCCTTGCCGCTATGAAGGACAAGAAGCGCCGCCTGCCCGAGCGTATCGCCGATATCCGCGAAGCCATCGGCAATATCGTGTCGGACATCGGCGACCTCGACAAGGAAGCCTTTTTGCTTGACGGGAAAACCCAGCGCGCTGTTGTCGAAGGGTTCATTGTCATTGGCGAAGCCGCCCGCAGTCTGATGCACTTGGACCCGGACATCGAAACACGCTCGCCCGATCTCTGGCGAGTCCTGAGGGATGCCTACGACATGCGCATCGTCCTCACCCACGAATATTTTCGCGTGGATGCCGCCGTCGTCTGGGATACGGTGCGAGCGGATTTAACGTGAAAGTCGCGTGAGCGACTCTCGAAGCTCCCCTCTCCCGCAGGCGGGAGAGGGGTTGGGGGTGAGGGAAACGGGCATGGCGAACGACTTTCATCATTCGGGGCGGACTCGATCCATGCCCGTTAGCCAAGCTCGATGCCTTGCTCGACCGCTTGGCCGCGGGCTGACCCATGTTCGCCAACGCTCGTTCCAATGGCAAACTCGCCTGGTTCCTGAGCGGCTTCCGCCAGGCCCTTCTGGTGCGCTGAGAGAGTCATCGGACGGCGCCCGCCCTCCCTGACCATGGTGGCACACAGCATCCTCATCACCGGCTGTTCCTCCGGCATCGGCCTGGCCGCCGCGCGGGCCTTGCGTGATCGCGGCTGGCGCGTGTTCGCCACGGCGAGAAAGCACGCCGATGTCGAACGGCTGGCCGCCGAGGGGCTGGAAAGCCTGCTGCTGGACCTCGATGATTCCGCCGGTCTGCGCGCCGCCGTCGCGGAGGTGCTGGAACGCGCGGGAGGCCGCCTGGACGCGCTGTTCAACAACGGCGGTTTCGGCCAGGTGGGAGCGGTCGAGGACCTCACCCGCGACGCCCTGCGCGAACAATTCGAGACCAACCTGTTCGGCTGGGTGGAACTCACCAATCTGCTCATCCCGGTGATGCGCGCCCAGGGCGGCGGCCGCATCGTCATGAACAGTTCGGTGCTGGGCTACGCCGCCTTCGCCTATCGCGGCGCCTACAACGCCGCCAAGTTCGCGCTGGAGGGGCTTACCGACACCCTGCGCCAGGAGCTCGCCGGCACCGGCATCCACGTCAGCCTGATCGAACCCGGCCCCATCAGCAGCCGCTTCCGCGAGAACTGCCTGCCGCACTTCGAGCAGCACATCGACTGGCGCGCCAGCGTGCATCGGGCTCGCTACGAGGCCCAGCTCGCGCGCCTGCGCACGCCCGGCCCGGCCGCCCCTTTCACCCTGGGGCCCGAGGCGGTGGTGGCCAGGCTGCTGCATGCCCTGGAAAGCCCGCGTCCGCGCGCCCGCTATCCGGTGACCGTGCCGGCGGTGGCGTTCTGGTGGCTGAAACGGCTGCTCTCGGTGCGCGCGATGGACTGGCTGCTGACGCGGGCCTCGGGTGGCGGCAGGCGCTGAACAGTTTTAAACGAGAAAGGCGCTGTCCGAGCAGGCATTGCACCAGCCCATGCGCACCAGGAAGTCGTCGAATTCCAGGGGGTGATCGGCCACCTCTCCTCCAGGCGACTGGGCGGTCATGAAGATTGCATCGATGAGTCATTTGGAAAGTTGCAAGGATTGCCTCAAGTTCTTACGATCGTTACCATTCCTTTCGTTTTATTTGATTATAAAAAGGTAAGGAATATGCTCGCCACGATGACATCCAAAGGCCAGATCACCATCCCGAAGCAGGCGCGTGATGCATTGCAGTTGCATCCCGGCGATCGGGTCGAGTTTGTTTTCGGCGATGACGGACGCTTGTTTCTGCTCTCTGCTAGCCGGCCGCTCGCAAGCCTGAAAGGCATGCTGCCCAAGCCGGCTCGCCCTGTCTCGCTCGAAGAAATGGATGCGGCGATTGCCGCATCCGCACGCAAATGATCGGGCTCGACACCAATGTGCTGGTGCGCTTTCTCACGCAGGACGATCCGCTGCAATCGGCGCAAGCCAATGCCTTCATCGAGCGGCGGCTTTCCCCGGCGGAGCCGGGCATCATCGGCCATATTGTCCTGTGCGAAGTAGGCTGGGTGCTGTCGCGAGCCTACGGCTATAGCCGCGAGCAGGTTGCCGATGCCCTGGGCGCCCTATTGACCTGCCGCGACTTCCAGGTCGAATCGCCCGATCTTGGCATTCTCGCCTTGCAGGACTATCGGCAGGGCACGGCGGACTTCTCCGATTACCTCCTGGGTCGCGCCCATCAGCGCCTGGGCGCTCGGTATACGGTTACGTTCGACCGCAAAGCGGCTCAAGTGTCACAGTTCTCGCTGCTAGCTTGATGTCGGCGCCCCGGAACCGTCCCACAGGACCGGGCATCGCACAGGGTTCGCGCGCGGTGAACTTGGTAGAACGGGCTCTGTTCAAGTCGCATGCCCTGGATTTGAATTGACCGCCAGCAGCGCGGC
>JBBIIR010000027.1:0-11929 GCA_037446455.1 Hydrogenophilales bacterium
CGCCCGCACAGACACGAAAGCGGGCGTGTAGCGGGCTCACCCAGATGGTGAACGGGATCGAAGGCACGAACTTCAGCAAGCATGCGGCTTTACGAAGACAGAATAGCGGTCAACCGAGGAATCAAGGTTCAAGGATGCCGAGTGCATCGCCTGCCACGGCGCGGACAGCCCCGAGGCGCAGAGCTGGCGCTTGTCGAAACATGGTGTTCTGGTGCGCACCAGTACGCCCGGCCGGGCGCCGGGATGCGTTGATTGCCACAGCGCCGAAGCCCATCGACCCGCCGATGCCGAAGCCATGACCCAGGCCTGCGGCCGCTGCCATTCGCCGCGCTACGTCGAAACCTTCGCCGCCAACGGCCGGCGCATGACGGACGTGGGCGAGATGAAGCGGCTCGAAGCTCTGGCCCTGCTCGATCAGGCCCGGCGCCGGTTCCCGGCGGCGCGGCTGGCGGCGATGGAAGCGCATTACCGGAACCTGCTGAAACACCTGCGCAACATCCGCCTGGGTGTGGCGCACCAGTCGCCGGACCACCAGTGGTGGCATGGTCACCCGGCCCTGGACGGCGACCTGCTGCGCATCAAGGGCGCCTACGACGACCTGATGCGCGCATCGAAACACCCCTGAGGAAAGACCCATGCACGACCTGGTGAAGGACTACTACGGCAACCAACTGAAAAGCAGCGCCGACCTGCGCACTTCCGCCTGCTGCGACGCCAGCCGCATGCCGGACTGGATGAAACCCCTGCTGGCGCGCATCCATCCGGAGGTGAGCGCCCGCTACTATGGCTGCGGCCTGGTCTGTCCCGCGCTGCTGCAAGGCCTGTCCGTGCTCGACCTGGTTTGCGGCTCGGGCCGCGACGTCTATGCCCTGGCCCAACTGGTGGGCGAATCAGGCAACGTACTGGGCGTGGACATGACCAAGGAACAACTCGCCGTGGCAGAGGCCCACCGGGAGCACCACCGGCGGACCTTCGGCTTCGCCCGCGACAACGTCGCCTTCAGGCTCGGCTACATCGAGCGCCTGGACCAACTGGGCCTGGCCGACGCCAGTTTCGACGTGGTCGTCTCCAACTGCGTGGTCAACTTGTCCCCCGACAAGGAAGCCGTGCTGCGCCAGGTCCACCGCCTGTTGAAGAACGGCGGCGAGCTCTATTTCTCCGACATCTACGCCGACCGTCGCGTGCCGCCGGAGTTGCGCAACGACCCGGTGCTGTACGGCGAATGCCTGGGCGGCGCCCTGTACTGGAACGACTTCCTGCATCTCGCCCGCCGCTGCGGTTTTGCCGACCCGCGCCTGGTGGAAGACCGGCCCGTCGCCATCACCGACGCGGGCATGGCGGCGCGGGTGGGCAACACCCGTTACTTTTCGGCCACCTGGCGACTCTTCAAGCTGGACGGTTTGGAGCCGGAGTGCGAGGACTACGGCCAGGCGGTGATCTACCGGGGCGGCGTGCCCAACCAGGAAGCCCGCTTCCTCCTCGACAAGCACCACGCCATCGAAGCCGGTCGCGTCTTCCCGGTGTGCGGCAACACCTGGCGCATCCTGCACGACACCCGCTTCGCCCCGTATTTCGAGTTCATCGGCGACTTCTCACGGCATCACGGCCTCTTCGCGGGATGCGGGGGAGGGCTGCCGTTCGACGCCACGGAAGGCAATTCCTCGTCGGCGTGCTGTTGAGTAACCGGGCGCGTATCCGCAAGAACAGAAGTTTCGTCATCCATGAAGCCCAGAAGCAAGGGCGAGTCTGGTCGTACCCTTTAACCTTGATTCCTCGGTTGACCGCTCATTGATCTTCGAAAATCCGCATGGTTGCTGACGTTTGCGCCTTCGACGCGGCTCACCATTTGGGTAAGCCCGCTACACGCCCGCTTTCGCGGCTGTGCGGGCGCCTGGCTTTGTCGCGCCTCCTTGCGGGGAACGACCCCGCGGCGTCGTCGCTTCGCGCCAGACACCCGCACAGCCGCGCCTTCGGACGTGTTCAACCGAGGAATCAAGGTTTATTGGCGTTATTTCCGGATTTCGGGCTCCGCTGCGCGGTCCCGGAATGACGTGTTGAACTTTGTGGCTGATCAAGTCTCTCCGTGTGCATAGCCGATCACTCGACGTTACCGCCATGAAACCACTGCTTCTTCTCCTTCCCCTTTTCCTGCTGCCGCTGCCGGTCCAGGCCGACGACGGTGGTGTCGACAGCCTGCGCCAGACCGGCAAGGCGTTTTCCTCGGTGGCGAAAAAGGTGGCGCCGGCCGTGGCCTTCATCCAGGTGGAGGAGAAGGGCGATGGCGAGGAGATGGCGGAACGGGAGGGCTGGCCGTTCCACGATGATCTCTTCCGCCGCTTCTTCGGCGACGATTTCCCCGGCCTCTCGCGGCCCGCGCCGAGGCAGAAGCGCCGCGCCATCGGCCAGGGCTCGGGCTTCGTCTTCGCGCACGGCGAGGCCGGCGCCTACGTGCTTACCAACCATCACGTGGTGGAGAAGGCGCGCCGCATCCGCGTGCGCTTCCAGGACGGGCGCGAGTTCGTCGCCCGCCTGAAGGGGGCGGACGCGAAATCCGACGTGGCGGTGCTGGAAATCCCCGCGCGCGACCTGCCGGCGCTGAAGTGGGCCGATTCGGCGGCGCTGGAGGTGGGCGAATGGGTGGTGGCCATGGGCAATCCCTTCGGCCTCTCGCACACCCTGACCACCGGCGTGGTCAGCGCCAAGGGCCGCACCAGTCTGGGCATCAACGACTACGAGGATTTCATCCAGACCGACGCCGCCATCAACCCCGGCAACTCGGGCGGCCCCCTGCTCAACCTGGACGGCGAGGTGGTGGGCGTGAACACCGCCATCTTCACCCGCAGCGGCGGCTACATGGGCGTGGGCTTCGCCATCCCCAGCAACCTGGCGCGCGCCATCGCCGAGCAACTGGTGCGGGACGGCAGGGTGGTGCGCGGCTACATCGGCCTCGGCGTGCAGCCGCTGACGCCCGACCTCGCCGAGGCCCTGAACCTGCGCGATACCCGCGGCGTGCTGGTGAGCCGCGTCAACCCGGATTCGCCCGCCGAGCGGGCCGGCATCCGCGCCGGCGACGTCCTGCTCAGCATGGACGGCGCGCCGCTGCAGGACGGCGGCCACTACCGCAACCGGGCGGCCCTGGCGAAACCCGGCAGCCAGGTCCGCATCGGCCTGCTGCGCGAGGGCCGGCGCACGGAAATCCCGGTGACCGTGGCCCGACTGCAAGAGGACGACCCGCCCGGCGCCGATTCCGCCGCGCGCCTGGGCCTGGCCGTGCGCGCGGCCTCGGCGGAGGAATTGCGCCGCCTGGGGGTTGCCCGCGCGGTGGTGGTGGTGAGCGTGGAACCCGGTTCGCTCGCCGCGCTCGCCGGCATCGCGCCCGGCGCCGCCATCCTGGAGGCGAACCGCCGCGCAGTCGGCAGCCCCGTCGAATTCGCCAGCGTGGTCGGCGAGGCCGAGGATGGCGTGCTGCTGCGCCTGTTCGAGAAGGGGCGGACCAGACAGGTCAGCCTGCGCTGGCGTTGAGCGCGGGCCGCGACAATATGTCGCGGGGTCTGCGCCGGCCGCGGCGCTAACATGGCGGCACGAGTCAATCGCCGGGCCGCCCCAGGATTGACTTGGCCCCCACGCGGGGCGGTTCGCGTGGTTTTACCGAGCCGGGGCACATCTCACCGCGCGGTGGCAGTTCCACCGGCGGATCTCGCGCGGTGGTTTGCATGGCCCTGTTCCCCACGCGCCGGGGTTCCGGCCTGGCGGCCTGGCTGTTGGCGGGAAGTCTGGCGTGCCTGTTGCTGGTTCTGCTGGACGCTTCCCGCCTGGCGGAAGCGCGTGCGCGCGAGCGCGCGCAGGGTCGCGCCCTGGTCGCCCGCGTCGGCCTCACCGATCTGGCCCTGTTCAACGAAGCGCGCTACACCCGCCACCTGAGCCAGGCCGATCGGCACGCCGCCTTCCAGGATCACCCCGGCGCCCTCGAGCATTTCCCGGCCGGTTCCCTCGCGGCGCCAGCCCGCCCGTCGCCATGAACGCCTGGATCGAACGGCAACGCGGCCTCATCGACACCACCGTGGCCAACCTGCGCCGGCGCAAGGCGCGCAACCTGGGCCTGTTCATGGCCTACGTCCTGCTGGTGTTTCTGCTCGCTTCGGTGGTGCTGTTCGGCGACGGCATGCGGCGCGAGGCGCGCCTTTTGCTGGAAGGGGCCCCCGAATTGGTGGTGCAGCGGCTGACCGCCGGGCGGCACGACCTGATGCCCGCGCAATGGCTGCAGCGCATCGCCGGCCTGCGCGGCGTGGCGGCGGTCGAGGGCCGCCTGTGGGGCTATCACCACGACGCGGCGGTCGGCGCCAACCTGACGCTGCAGGTGCCCAAGGAGGCGGCGCCGGCGGCGGGACGCGTGCATCTGGGCGCCACCCTGGCGCGCCTGCGCGGGCTGGCGCCGGGCGACGTGCTGTCGCTGCGCGACCATGCCGGGCAGCCCCATGCCTTCGTCGTCGAAGCCCTGCTGGACAGCCGTTCCGAGCTGGTGTCGGCGGATCTGGTATTGCTCGGCGAGGCCGATTTCCGCGCCTTCTTCGGCATCGCCGCCGGGCTGTATACCGATGCCGCGCTGCGCGTGGTCAATCCGCTGGAGACCCGCACCGTGGCGGAGAAGGTGCTGGCGCGCCTGCCCGCCACGCGCGTGATCAGCCGCGAGGAGATGCGGCGCACCTACGATGCGGTGTTCAACTGGCGCCAGGGCCTGCCGCTCATGGCGCTGTCCGTGTTGCTGGCGGCCTTCGCCCTGCTGGCCTGGGACAAGGCCTCCGGTCTGAGCGCCGAGGAGCGGCGCGAAATCGGCATCCTCAAGGCGCTCGGCTGGGACAGCGGCGACGTGCTGGCGATGAAGTTGTGGGAGGGCGCGCTGCTTTCGCTGCTGGCCTTCCTGCTCGGCTACACCCTGGCCTGGCTGCACGTCTTCTATGCCGGCGCGCCGCTGTTCGAGCCGGTGCTGAAGGGCTGGTCGGTGTTGTATCCGCGTTTCGCGCTGGCGCCCGAGGTCGACAGCAGCCGCATCGTCAGCCTGGCCCTGCTCACCGTGCTGCCCTATGTGGCCGCCACCCTGGTGCCGGTGTGGCGCGCGGCGACGCTGGATCCCGACGCGGTGATGCGGGAATGAAGCGCAATCCACGTTCACGCCGCGCGCGCAACCTTTGCGGGCTGGCGAGCAGGGCAGGGAAGGCGGCGCGATGATCGAACTGGTCGGCGTCGGCAAGACTTTCAATCCCGGCCGGGACAACGAGTTCCACGCCGTGCGGGAGGTGAGCCTGAGCATCGAGGCCGGGCGCGTCACCGCCCTGCGCGGCCCCAGCGGTTCCGGCAAGACCACGCTGCTGGGCCTCATCGGCGGCCTCACCCGGCCCAGCGTGGGCCGCGTGCGCCTGCAAGGGCGCGACATCTCGGCCCTGCCGGAGCGCTTCCTCACCGCGCTGCGGCGCGACACCTTCGGCTTCGTCTTCCAGCAGTTCCAGTTGATCCGCGATCTGTCGGTGCTGGACAACGTCATGCTGCCGGCCGTGCCCACAGGCCGCCCGCATGCCGACATCCGCACACGCGCGCTGCGGCTGCTCGACGAAGTGGGCCTCGGCCGGCGCGCCGCGGCGCGGGTGCAATGGCTGTCGGGCGGCGAGGCGCAGCGCGCCGCCATCGCCCGCGCCCTGATCAACGATCCGCCGGTGATCCTCGCCGATGAACCCACCGCCCATCTGGACAACGTGCTGTCCCGGCAGATCCTGGAGATTCTCGCCGACTTGCGCCGGCGCGGTCGCACCCTGGTCATCGCCAGCCACGATCCTCTGGTGTTCGAGACGGATCTGGTGGAGCGCGTCATCGACCTGCGCGACGGCAGGGTGCTAACCGTTCATGACCGATCAACCGTCCCCATGGATAAAAGCGCCTGCCGGCCATGAACGGTTTCCCTCACCCCCAGCCCCTCTCCCGCCTGCGGGAGAGGGGAGCTTCGAGAGTCGCTGTCGCGACTTACACGGTAACGTGATCTTCCAGCCCGCCGCGCTGGCCCTGCTGCTGGCCTCCAGCCTGAACGCCCTGGGACTGGCGGCGGCCGGGTTGTTCGCCCTGCGCATGCTGCGGCACTGGAATCCCGACGTCGGCAGCGAGGCGCAGATCGCCCTGGAGCGGCGCACGCATCTGGTCTCCACCCTGGTGGTCCTGTCGCTGTTGCTGAGCCTGCCCATGCTGGCCCTGTTCACGCACACGGCGGATGCCATGGCGCCCTTCTTCGCGGGCGCCATGTGCGCGGTCGGCAGCCTGCAGGCCAACGCCTGGGGCCTGCCTGCGCTGTGGGTGATGCTGGCCGGCTTTTTCCTGGCGGCCGCCTGGCTGGTGCTGCACCGTCTGGACACGCGCGGCTGGGACCAGCCCCTGCTGCTCGCCAAGTACCGCCTGCTCCTGCTGCTGGCGCCGCTGGCCCTGGCGCAGGCCGCGCTGCTGTGGCTATATTTCGGCGGTCTCAAGGCGGAGGTCATCACCTCCTGCTGCGGCAGCCTGTTCGGCCCCGCGGCGACGGGCGCCCAGGCGGAACTCTCCGCCCTGCCGGAAGCCATCGCCCGGCCGCTGTTCTTCGTCACGCTCACGCCGACCCTCGCGGCCGGCGCCGTCTTTCTCGCGCGGGGGCGCCTGGGCCGCGTCTTTGGCATGCTGGCGGGGCTCAACTTTCTGGTCGCGCTGGCCGCCATCGTCGCCTTCTTTGCCCCCCATATCTACGAGCAGCCGCATCATCACTGTCCGTTCTGCCTGTTGCAGGCCGAGCATGGCTACGCCGGCTGGCTGCTCTATCCGTTGCTGTTCCTGGGCACGGCGGCGGGCCTCGGCGCGGGTCTGGCCGCCGGCGTGCGCGCCGCCAGCCTGCAAGCCGAGGCCCCCCGGCTGGCGGCGGCGCTGGCCCGCATCGCCGTCGCCGCCCTGGCCGCGTTCGGCGCGGCGGTGAGCTTCTACCTATGGCGTTCGAATCTGGTGATGTGATGGCAATGCGTCTTGCAGTTACGGATCGGTCTTCTCCTCCCTTTGCAACAGTGGGGCGAAGAGCATGGATCGTGTTGTTCAGCTTCCTGCTGGTGGCCTGCGGCGAGGAGCCGAGAACCCCCGCGACCGGCGAGCCGGCGCCTTCCTTCACGGCACCGCGGCTGGACGGGTCGGTGACGCGGGTGCCCGAAGACTACGCCGGCCGGGTGGTGGCCCTGCGCTTCTGGGCCGACTGGTGCCCGTATTGCCGCGAGGACATGGCCGCGCTGGCGCCGGTGCAGGCCCGCCTGCGCGACAGCGGGCTGACGGTCCTCGCGGTGAACGTGGCCCAGGACGCGGACACCGTGGCGCGTTTCGCGCGCGGCCTGGGTATCGACTATCCCATCCTGCTCGATACGGATGGCGCCATCGCGCGCGCCTACGGCGTGCGGGCGCTGCCGGTCACCTATCTGCTCGATCGGGACGGCCGGGTGCGCGGCAAGATCGTCGGCGAGGCTACGGCGGCGGTGTTCGAGGCCAGGGTGCGGGAGTTGCTGCATGCCCGCTGAGATGACCTTGGCGCTGGCTTTTCTCGCCGGCCTGGCCGGCGCCGGGCACTGCTGGGCCATGTGCGGCGGCCTGGTCGGGGCCGCCTTTCTCTGTCCGGCTTGCCGCGCCGGCGCGCCGGGCCTGGCCGCGCACGCCGGCTATCACCTCGGCCGCGTGCTGACCTACACGCTGCTGGGCGCCCTGGCGGCGGCCATCGGCCAGGCCATCGTCCTCGCCGGCGGCGTCGGCCGGGCGCAGGGCGCGCTCTATGTGGCGGCGGGCATCCTGGTGGTGCTGGCCGGGCTGTGGGTCGCCGGCGCCGCCGATCTCTTCCGGCGCAGGCGCGCGGCGGTTCGCTCGGCGTCGAGCGTAAGCAGTCCGTGGTGGCGACAAGCCTGGCCCGTCGCCGGCTTCCTCAACGGCCTGATGCCCTGCGCCCTGGTGTTTTCGCTGACCGCGCAGGCCGCCACCGCGTCCTCCGTGGCCCAGGGCGCGGCCTGGCTGCTGGCCTTCGGGCTGGGCACGCTGCCGGCCATGGCCATCGCCGGCGCGCTCGCGGCCTGGCTGGGGCGGCAATCCCTGATCTGGCTGCGCCGCGTGGCCGGACTGCTGGTGGTGGCGCTGGGGGCGCAGACCATCTGGGCGGGCGCCAGGTTTTTCCACGTCATGCTGCACCTTTGAGCGGCATGTTTTTTCTTACCTAACGGACATGACTTTGAGAAGACGCCCCGAAGCATGAAAGTCATGCCCGTTTCCCTCACCCCCAGCCCCTCTCCCGCTCGCGGGCGAGGGGAGCTTCGAGAAGTCGCCGTGCGACTTTCACGCTAAAGGAGAGCACCATGCAACGACGCGACCTGTTCAAACTTCCCCTGATCGCCTCCGCCAGCCCTGCTGGCGGGGCCCGCCCGCGCGGCGGCGAAGCGCGAGACCGACGGCACGCCGAACCAGTTCATTCCCAAAACGCCCAAGGATCCGGATCCCCTGCTGGACGAGCTGAAGAAGTATGCCAAGTGCCCCTACTGCGGCATGGACCGCACCCAGTTCCACCATGCCCGCCACCTGGTGCAGTACGCCGACGACCTGGTGGACGGCACCTGCTCCATCCATTGCCTGGCGATTTCCCTGGCCATCAACCTGGACCGCGAGCCGAAGGCCATCTACGCGCCGGACAACGCCAGCCCGGCGGCGGTGAAGCCCCTGGTCAGCGTCGACCAGGCCACCTATCTCATCGGCGGCGATCTGCCCGGGGTGATGACCCAACGCGGCAAGACCTCCTACGCCAGCGCCGAGCACGGCGGCGAACTGGGTGACTTCGGCGCGGCGCTGGCGGCGAGCTACGCCGACATGGCGGCGGACACCATGATGATCCGCAGGAAGCGCGAGGAGCGCCGCCGGCACATGCAGAAGAAGACCGGCTGATGCGCGTCTTCCTCGCCGCCTGCCTGCTCGCCCTGGCCCTGCCGGTCGGGGCACATGCTTTTCCCGCACCGGCGCCGCGCGATCTGTGCCCGGTCTGCGGCATGGTGGTGTCCAAGTACCCGGCCTGGATCGCCACGGTCGTTTACAAGGACGGCCACGCGCACCACTTCGACGGCGCCAAGGACCTGTTCAAGTTCCTGTTCGATGTGCAAGGGTACACGCGCGGCCATCGCCGGGAAGACATCGTCCGCATCGGCGTCACCGAGTATTACGGCCTCAAGCGCATCGACGCGCGCCAGGCCTGGTACGTCATCGGCTCCGACGTGCTGGGCCCGATGGGACATGAGCTGATTCCCCTGGCCAGCCGCGAGGATGCGGAGGAGTTCCTGCGCGACCATCGCGGCCGCCGCATCCTGCGCTTCGACGAGGTGACGCGCGAGCTGCCGGCGCGGCTGGACGCCGGGAAGTTCTAGCAGGCGTCCTCAGCCCACCGGCGCGGTATCGCGGAAGGCCGGCCGCTGCATGAGGCGGTCGTAGAGCTCGGACAGGTTGGGGTGGTCGCGGCGCCAGTCGATTTCCGGGAAACGGAAGTCCAGGTAGCCCAGGGCGCAGCCGACGGCGATGTCGGCCAGGCCGAAGAACTCGCCGGTGCACCAGGGCTGCGGGCCGAGCTCCTCGCTCATGGCCTTGAGGCCGGCGCGCACCTTGCCGAACTGGCGGCGGATCCAGTCCGGATCCTGGCGCTCGGTGGGCCGCTTCTTCTCCACGACGATGAGGGCGGCGGCGTCGCAGATGCCGTCGGCCAGGGCTTCCCAGCGTTTGACGGTGATGCGCGGGCGCGCGTCCTTGGGCAGCAGGTGACCGACCGGGCTGACGTTTTCCAGGTATTCGACGATGACGCGCGAATCGAACAGCGACTTGCCGTCCTCCATGACCCAGACCGGTACCTTGCCCAGCGGGTTGAACTCGGGCACGTGGGTGTCGGCCTCCCAGGGCACGTCGACGACGAAGTCGTATTCGATGAACTTTTCGGCGGCGACGATGCGCACCTTGCGCACGAAGGGGCTGGTCAGGGAGCCGATCAGCTTCATTTTCTGGGAAGGAGCGGGTTTGTGGTTCTTGGTGGCCATGCTGCGTTACCGGGGTTGGTTGAAGCGGGATTGGACTAGGCGACCACGGCCTGCGCATGCGGCCAGGCGGCGTCGAAGCGGCGCAGGATTTCCTCGCGGCCGAGCAGAGTCAGGATCTGGTCGATGGAAGGGGTTTGCGCGGTGCCGAACAGGATCAGGCGCAGGGGCATGCCGATCTCGCCCATCTTCAGGCCGTGCGCGGCCGCGGTGTCTTTCAGCAGCTGGCTCAGGGCGGGCGCCTCCCAGGCTACGTCGGTCAGCGCCGCGCGCAGTTGCGCGAAGGCGGGCAGGGCGGTCAGCGGCAGCTTGGCGCGCAATTCGTCCACCGCCGCCAGGGCCTGGCGGAAGTAGATGTGCAGGCCGTCGGCCAGTTCCTCGACGGTGTTCACCCGCTCCTTCACCAGGCCGATGAGGCCGGGCAACTCGGCGCGGCCCGTGCTATCGATGCCCTGGGCTTGCAGGAAGGGCAGCACCAGTTGCGCCAGGCGGGCGTTGTCCGCTTCCTTGAGGTATTGCTGGTTGAGCCAGCCGAGCTTGGAAGCGTCGAAGCGGGCGGCGGAATGGCTGACGTGGCCGACGTCGAACCATTCGACGAACTGCTTGAGGTCGAACTTCTCGTCGTCGCCGTGGCTCCAGCCCAGGCGCGCCAGGTAGTTGAGCAGGGCCTCGGGCAGGTAGCCCTCGTCCCGGTATTGCAGCACCGACACCGCGCCGTGCCGCTTGGACAGGCGCTCGCCGTCCTGGCCGAGGATCATGGGCACGTGCGCGTAGGTGGGGATGGGGGCGCCCAGAGCCTGGAGGATGTTGATCTGGCGCGGCGTGTTGTTGACGTGATCGTCGCCGCGGATGACGTGGCTGATGCCCATGTCCCAGTCGTCCACCACCACGCCGAAGTTGTAGGTGGGCACGCCGTCGCCGCGCACGATGACGAGGTCGTCCAGCTCCGCGTTGGCGACGGTGATGGGGCCCTTGATCATGTCGTGGAAGGTGACCTCGCCGTCGCGCGGGGTCTTGAAGCGGATCACCGGGGTGACGCCCGCCGGCGGCGGCGGCAACGTCTTGCCCGCTTCCGGTCGCCAGCGCCCGTCGTAGCGGGGCTTCTCGCCGCGCGCCTTCTGCGCCTCGCGCATGGCCTCCAGCTCGTCCTTGCTGGCGTAGCAGTAGTAGGCGTGGCCGTCTTCCAGCAACTGGTCGACCACCGCCTTGTAACGCTGCATGCGCCGCATCTGGTAGTAGGGCCCCTCGTCCCAGTCGATGCCCAGCCAGGCCATGCCGTCGAGGATGGCCCGCACCGAGGCCTGGGTGGAGCGTTCCAGATCGGTGTCCTCGATGCGCAGGACGAAAGTGCCGCCCATCTTGCGGGCGTAGGCCCAGGAGAACAGCGCCGTGCGGGCGCCGCCGATGTGCAGGTAGCCGGTGGGCGAGGGGGCGAAACGGGTGCGGACCATGAAGCGATGCGTCGGCGGAAAGAACGCAATTCTAATGGATGGCCGCCATCCGCCAGCCATGCATGCGCGCAGAAAAAGACTTTGACCGGGAGGGGCGGCCTCATTAGAATGCGCCGCCTCGGGTTGGGCCGCGCGGCGCGCGGCCCGAATCCGCGGGCAGTTAGCTCAGCGGTAGAGCACCGCCTTCACACGGCGGGGGCCACTGGTTCGATCCCAGTACTGCCCACCAAGCATCCAAGCCGGCCTCGCGCCGGCTTTTGTCATGTGCGCCCGGCACGGGCGCACTCTTGGAGGTGAAAGTCCTCCCGTAAGTTGATCACAGCGAACGAAGCGAAGCGCAACTGCATGAGGGTGACCGAGTGTGGAGAGGAAGCGTAGAGCGAAACTGCG
>JBBIIR010000028.1:0-11893 GCA_037446455.1 Hydrogenophilales bacterium
AATCCTGCTGCTGCCCAAGGACCCCAACGACGAACGCAACATCTTCCTGGAAATCCGCGCCGGCGCCGGCGGCAACGAATCCGCCCTGTTCGCCGGCGACCTGTTCCGCATGTACGCCCGCTACGCCGAACGCCAGCGCTGGAAAGTGGAAGTGGTCTCCGAAAGCGAAGGGGAGGTGGGCGGCTACAAGGAAATCATCGCCCGCATCGTCGGCCAGGGCGCCTATTCCAAACTGAAGTTCGAATCCGGCGGCCACCGCGTGCAGCGGGTGCCGGAGACCGAGGCCCAGGGCCGCATCCACACCTCCGCCTGCACCGTCGCGGTGATGCCGGAAGCGATTGATGCCGGCGAGATCGACATCCACCCCGCCGACCTGCGCATCGACACCTTCCGCGCCAGCGGCGCCGGCGGCCAGCACATCAACAAGACCGACTCGGCCGTGCGCATCACCCACCTGCCCAGCGGCCTGGTCGTGGAATGCCAGGACGACCGCTCGCAGCACCGCAACAAGGCCCAGGCCCTGTCGGTGCTGGCCGCCCGCCTGAAAGACCTACGCGACCGCGAAGCCCAGGCGAAAGAGGCCAGTACGCGCAAGAGCCTGATCGGCAGCGGCGACCGCTCGGACCGCATCCGCACCTACAACTTCCCGCAGGGCCGGGTCACCGACCACCGCATCAACCTCACCCTGTACAAGCTGAACTTCGTCATGGAAGGCGAGTTGGACGAACTGATCCAGGCCCTCACCGCCGAGCATCAGGCCGAACTGCTCGCCGCCTTGGCCGGGGAAGACTGAACGGATGAGGCGCGAGGCCGACGTTCTCCCCTCCCCACCGGGGGGAGGGGCTGGGGGAGAGGGCCTGCCGGGCACGGCTCCCCACGTCGCCGACCTGATGCGCGAAGCCGCCGCGCGCCTGCAAGCCGCGCTCGGCCTCGACCGCCGCGAAGCCCGCCTGGAAGCGCAAATCCTCATCGCCCGCGCCCTCGGCGTGGAACGATCCTGGCTCATCGCCCACGACCGCGACGCGCTTACCCCGGACCAGGCCGGCGCCGTCGAAGCCCTCATCACCCGCCGCGCCGGCGGCGAGCCCGTCGCCTACATCCTCGGCGAGCGCGAATTCTTCGGCCGCGTCTTCCGCGTCACCCCGGACGTGCTCATCCCCCGCCCGGAAACCGAATTGCTGGTGGAAGCCGTCCTCGACCGCCTGCCGCCGGAGCGCCCCGCACGCGTGCTCGACCTCGGCACCGGCAGCGGCTGCATCGCCATCAGCCTGGCGCTGGAACGGCCGACGGCCGAAGTGATCGGCGTCGATGCCTCCGCCCAAGCCCTCGCCGTGGCGCGGGAAAACGCGCGCCGCCTCGGCGCGGACCAGATCACCTGGATCCTGAGCGACTGGTATGACGACCTGAGTGTAAAAAATTCCGACATTGTCGTCGGCAATCCGCCCTACATCGCCTCCTCCGACCCCCACCTGCAACGCGGCGACCCGCGTTTCGAGCCGCCCCACGCACTGGCCGCGGGCGCGGACGGACTCGCCGCCCTGCGCGCAATCATTGCCGGCGCCGTCACCCATCTCTGTTCGGGCGGCTGGCTCCTGCTGGAACATGGACTCGACCAGGCGCGGGCGGTCGCCGACCTGATGGCACGTCACGGCTTCGAGGAAATCCAGACCTTGGCCGATCTCGCCGGGCTCGACCGGGTCAGCCTGGGCCGCCTGGCCGCCGGTGCGGCCTGATACACTGGCGCGCATCCTTCGCCGCAGCCCACCCATGAGTTCATCCTCTCCTCGCACCTGGCGCGTTCCCCCGGAGGCCGACCCGCGCCACCGGGTCTGGGAAGACGAGGACGTTTTCTTCCACGGCGGCGCCGGCGACACCCATCGCCTGTCCGCGCCCGCTGCCCTGGTCTTGTTGCGCCTGATGCGGAGCCCCGCGGACGAGGCCACGTTGGCCGCGGCACTGGCCGAGGCTGCTGCCTGCGGATCGGACGAAGCCGGCGCTGCCCTGGTCGAAATCCTGGCGGAACTGGAGCGCCTCGAATTTGCGGAGCCGCTGGCGTGAAGCTGGGCGAGCTGTCCGCGCGTGAATTGCGCGACCGCCTGGCCGACAACGCCCTGGTGCTGCGCACCGGTCCCTTCGCCACGCGCATGCACAGTTCCCTGTCCCAGGTCGCCGACGGTCTGCTGCGGCTGTACGCGGACTTCTCCTTGGGGGACGGGGCATTCTGCGACTTCCATGTGCGCGTCGGTCCGCCCATGGGCATCCGCCGCTGGCTGAAACCCCAGATCAATTTCTGGTACGACGGCCATTCCCCGTTCAAGCCCCTGCCCGCCAACCATGCCTTCGCCCTGCTGGAATGGGGCATGAACTGGTGCGTCGCCGGCCACGCCCACCACTACCTGATGCTGCACGCCGCCGTGCTCGAGCAAAACGGCCGCGCCCTGGTCATGCCCGGCGACCCCGGCGCCGGCAAGAGCACCCTCACCGCCGCGCTGATGCTGTCGGGCTGGCGCCTGCTGTCGGACGAGATCGCCCTGATCGACCGCGACGACGGCCTGCTGGTGGGCCTGGGACGGCCGGTCAGCCTGAAGAACGCCTCCATCGACGTGATCCAGCGGCACTTTCCGGATGCGGTGATCGGCGCGCCCGCCCACGACACCCACAAGGGCACCGTCGCCCATCTGCGCCCGACGCCGGACAGCGTCGCCCGCGTCGCCGAGAAGGCGCGTCCGGCCTGGGTGGTCTTCCCACGCTGGCGCGAGGGCGCCGAGGCCCGCCTGACCCCCCACTCCCGCGCCGAGGCCTTCCTGCACACCGCCAACCACGCCTTCAACTACAGCCTGCTGGGCGAACTCGGCTTTGAACTCAACGCGGCGCTGATGGACGCCTGCGTCTGTCACGATTTCGAGTATTCCCGGCTGGAAGACGCGGTACGCGCGTTCGCGGAACTGGCCGCATCATGAACGTGGCTGAACGCTGCCAACCCCTGCTGGGCGTGCTGCGCGAGCCCGCGCGCATGGCCGCGCTGGACCGGGGCGAATGGGACCTGCTGCTGCGCCAGGCCGGTGCCGCCGGCCTGCTCTCGCGCCTGGCCGTGCAGGCCGCGGCCCTGGGCCTGGACGCGCGCATTCCCGCCCGCGTGCGCCCCCATCTCGCCGCCGCCCGCAGCGTCGCCGCCAAGCAGCGGCAGGCCGTGCGCTGGGAAGCGCGGCGGGTGGCCAAGGCCCTGGCCGGATTGGACGGCCCCGTGCTGCTGCTGAAGGGCGCCGCCTACGCCCTGGCCGACCTGCCGCCGGCGGCCGGCCGCCTGTTCGGCGACATCGACCTGCTGGTGCCCAAGGCGCAACTGGGGCGCGCCGAGGGCGACCTGATGCTGGCCGGCTGGCATGCCAGCGGCAAGAGCGAGTACGACCAGCGCTACTACCGACGCTGGATGCACGAACTGCCGCCGATGATCCACCTGCGTCGGGGCACGGTGCTGGACGTGCACCACAACCTGCTGCCGGAGACCGCGCGCATCCGCACCCGCGCCGAGCCGGTCCTGGCCGGCGCCCGGCCGCTGCCGGAACTGCCCGGCCTGTTCGTGCCGAGCGACGCCGATCTGGTGCTGCATTCCGCATGCCACTTGTTCCACGAGGGGGAATGGGGCCACGGCCTGCGCGACCTGGTCGACCTGGACGCCTTGCTGCGCGCCTTCGCCGGCGCCGCGTTCTGGCCGCTACTGCTGGCCCGCGCCGCCGACCTCAACCTGGGCCGGCCACTGTATTACGCCCTGGACTGCTGCCGCCGCTGGCTGCGCACCCCGGTCCCGGAAGGAATCCTCGCCGCCTGTCCGGCGCGGCCGCCGGCCTGGCAGCGACCCTTCATGCGCGTCCTGTTCGACGCCGGCCTGGCCTCGGCGCATGCCGGTTGTCGCCCCCCCGGAGTTGCGGCGGCCCTGTTCCTGCTATTCGTGCGCGGCCACTACCTGCGCATGCCCTGGCGCCTGCTCCTGCCTCATCTGGCGCATCAGGCGCTGCGACGGGAAGGGGCACAGGACTGACACGAGTCCGTCGGAATTATTTACACCTCGATCCGAGGGATGCTGGTAAGCTGTTGTTTCGTCAGGAAACACCCACCGTGGCACATAAATTGCTTCTTATATGGGCAATCACGTGAAGGAATCACGCCATGAACACCCCCCAAGAACCCAACACCCCTGAAGAGGGCAAGTCCCCGGAAGTTCGCCCGCAAGTGGACGCACAACGCCGCCGCCTGACCAAAGGAGGTCTTGCCGCGCCCATCGTCATGGGCACCCTGCTGAGCCGGCCGGTGCTGGGGGCCGCGCCGCACAACTGCACGATATCCGGCCAGTTGTCGGGGAATGCCTCACCACGCGGTACACCGGTAAATTGCAAGACGCTGGGGCGTTCTCCCGGATACTGGAAAACCCACCAGACTTGGCCTGCACCATTTGCTTGGGGAGCGCCCGCACCAGGAGAATGTCCTGGCCAGAACACTACCGGGACGCTTTTTAATGGCTTTACTATCAACGGCGCCACTCTGGAGATTGCATTCAAATGCAAGGATGGTGCTGTTTTGGACCCTATGAACACCAACTTTGACACCGCAACCTCTGCTGCCACCATGCTGCAGGTCCTCAATACCGGCGGCGGTTTGAACGACACTACGATTGCCGCCCTGGGTCGGGCCACGGTGGCATCCCTGCTCAATTCGGTGTTTTATGCCCCCAACTACCCGCTCACCCCGGAGAAGGTCATCGCCATGTTCAACGCGGTCTACAAGGGTGGTAGTTATTACGTCAATCCAACCACGCCATGGAACCGCGATCAGGTAAAAGCCTATTTCGAGAGCCTGTATGGCGACTTGTAAAGCCATTCCGTTCAGTAAAAATAGAGGCGCCGCTGGCGCCTCTATTTTTTCAGGACAATGCAGGACAATGCGAGGGCCATTGTGGGCCATTGGGTAGAGTAGAGAACAGGCTCTCGCCTGCCCTCCCTCATCAAACCGTGCATGCGGTTCTCCCGCACACGGCTTTCCGATGTTCTTCATGCCGAGGCATGCGCCGATTTCCAGCAAAAAGGGCCAGACACGTACAAGACCACCCAACACGAGCCTCGTTCAGCCCAAGGTTGCCACCATCTCGATCTTGGGCGCGACCGAGCGCACGACCTTCTGAATGCCATGCCCCGGGTTGGCCTGCCGCTCGGACACGATCAGCCCCAGCTTTTCCAGCAAGCCCACGTCCTTGGTGATGGCCGAGCGGTTCCTGTGCAGGCGCTGGGACAGTTCGTTGATGCTCTTGGCTTCATGCATGACTTCTAGCATCAGACGGCGACGCGACTCCGATAGCACGGAGAACATCCGTTGCGGATCTTCGAACGAAAGCGTGACCTTGCCTTCGAACGCCTCGCCCAGATCCGCCCTGCGTGCCGCGTTCTTGGCTCGCGAAAAGAAACCCGCCACATCATCCGTGCGCACGACGACCTTGGTCATGGTGACTTTCCTCGTATCTTGTTCACAATCTCCAGCCATTCTTGCTGGAATCGTTCCAGGGTTGCTTCGTAACTCACAAACTCAACCGCTTCGATCGCACCCAGGTAACGGGCTGAGAAAAGCGGCCAAGGCCGCCTTTCTCGGGGGTGCCAACGGGCTATCAGGCCTGCTTGTGATACCCCACCACCACCTCCACCTCCTTTTTCGACCCCAGAATCACCGGCACGCGTTGGTGCAGGCCTTCGGGCTGCATATCCAGGATGCGCTCGTAACCCGTCGATGAGGCGCCGCCGGCCTGCTCGACGATGAAGCTCATCGGGTTGGCCTCGTACATCAGACGCAGCTTGCCGGCCTTGCCGGGGTCCTTGGTGTCGCGCGGGTACATGAAGATGCCGCCGCGGGTGAGGATGCGGTGCACCTCGGCCACCATCGAGGCCACCCAGCGCATGTTGAAGTCCTTGCCGCGCGGGCCTTCCTTGCCGGCCAGGCACTCTTCCACGTAGCGCTGCACCGGGGGTTCCCAGAAGCGGCGGTTGGAGGCGTTGATGGCGAACTCCCGGGTTTCCTCGGGGACGCGCAGGTTGGGGTGGGTGAGCAGGAACTCGCCCACCTCGCGGTCCAGGGTGAAGCCGTTGACGCCGTGGCCGGTGGTCAGCACCAGCATGGTGGAGGAGCCGTACAGGGCGTAGCCGGCGCACACCTGCCTGACGCCGGGTTGCAGGAAGTCCTCCGCGCTGGCGGCGCGGTTGGCTACCGGCGCGCGCAGGATGCTGAAGATGGTGCCGACGGAGATGTTGATGTCGACGTTGCTGGAGCCGTCCAGGGGATCGAACACCAGCAGGTACTTGCCCAGGGGATACTTGTTGGGGATGGCGTAGACCTCGTCCATCTCCTCCGAGGCCATGCCGGCCAGGTGGCCGGCCCATTCGTTGTGGCGGATCATGATCTCGTTGGTGATCACGTCCAGCTTCTTCTGCGTCTCGCCCTGCACGTTCTGGCTGTCCAGAGCGCCCATGACGCCGATCAGGGCGCCCTTGTTGACGGCGTTGGAGATGACCTTGATCGAGGTGACCAGGTCGTTCAGCAGGGCGGTGAACTCGCCGGTGGCGCCGGCGATGTGGCGCTGTTCCTCGATGATGAACTGGGTGAGCGTGGTGCCGGTGTGCATGGCGTGGCCTCGAAGGAATATTAGAAAAAATTGATTTTACTCAATCCGCCGGGCTTGAGCGCGCAATGAAACCGCTGATTGGCAATCCGTCAGGCCCGCGTAAGCGGGCATCCAGGTTGTCGAATCACCTGGGTTCCCGCCTTCGCGGGAACGACGGAAATCGAATCAATCAGGATTTTCCATTTCGGGTTACTGACTCGTCAGTTGATCGGAACGGGTGAACGACCAGCTGCGGGTAATGCCGAGGATGTCCACCTTCTTGCGCATGGCTTCCGGGAAACGGGCGTAGGGGGCGGCCATCTCGACGATGTTGATGGCGGCCTGGTCGAGGATCTTCGAGCCGGAGGAACGCTCGATCTGCACCGACTCCAGGCTGCCGTCGTCGTGGATGTTGGCGGTGAGCACCAGGGTGCCGTAGAGGCGGTTGCGCTTGGCGGCCTCGGGATAGTTCATGTTGCCCACCCGCTCCACCTTCAGGCGCCAGTCCTCGACGTACTGCGCGTAGGTGAATTCCTGCGCGCGGGCGCCGACGAACATGCGGCGCGGCCGCTTCTGGTACTCGTCCGTGTTCTGGTCGATGCGCGCCTGCAGCCTGGCCATTTCCAGGCTGCGCGCGACCAGGTCGGCGGGCGCCGGCACCGGCGAGGGCGGACGCGGCTCCGGCGCGGCCACCGGCTGCTGCGCGGGCGTGGCGTAGTCCGACCTGAGCTGCTGCAGCATGGCCTGGGTCTGCTTCTCCAGGGCCTGCACGCGCGCGTTGAACTCGGCCTCGGCGCTCATCGCCTGCTCCCGCTCCGAGGCGGGCAGCGGCGATTTCGCCTGGCGATCCTCGTCGACGTTGCCGCCGCCGTCCAGGTTGTATTGCGCCAGTACGTCGGCCTTGAGCGGCTTCGCCTCGGTGCGGGCGTTGACCAGCACCACCTCCAGGGGCGGCGTGGAGGGCTCGAACAACGCCGGATTGGCGGCCTTGAACTGGATGCCGAAGATGAACAGCACGTGCAGGATGGCCGAAACCAGGATGGCCTTGGTGAAACGGTCGTCCCAGTCCGCCGAGCTCAGCGGCGCGTAGGGTTCGGCGGCAAAGGCCTGCCTCAGACGTTCAGCGGCGCCAGGTAGCGACATGTCAGATCGATGTCCAGCAGGTCGATGTTTTCCACCGCGACACGCACCCGGTCGCCGGGGTTCAGCGTCGGGGCGCCGGTGACGCGGGCGACCAGCGGCAGCTTGTCGAAGCGGATGAGGTTCTCGCGCCAGACGCTGGCGTCGGCCTCCGTCACCCGCTCCTGCAACAGCCAGCGCAGGCACCAGTAGCGTTCCATGCCGCGCTGGAATTCGGCGTAGGCGTCGTAGGCCAGCTCGAAATCGCGCACGGCGGCGAACAGCATGGCGTCGTTGCCGGCGTGCGGCGGCGTCTCGCCGCGCGCGACGGCGAGGATCTGGCGCTGGTTGAGCAGGTCCACGTAGCGGCGCAGGGGCGAGGTGCTCCAGGCGTAGTGCGACACGCCCAGGCCCTCGTGCGGCGCCGGTTTCAGCGTCATGCGCACCTTGCCGGCGGTCTGCGCGCGATAGACGCCGGCCACGCCCCGCTCGGCCAGCATTTCGCCCCAGCGGCTGTTGGCCAGGATCATCAGCTCCGACACCAGCTTGTCGATGGGATTGCCGCGCACGCGGGTGAGGATTTCCACCCGCTCGTCCTCCACCTTGAAGACGTAGTCGTTGCGCTGCGCCTGGTCGGCCTTGCCGCGCGCGGCCTCGAGGGCGCGGGCGAAGCCGAACAGCCATTCGAGTTCCCGGCGGAACGGATAGTCCGGCCCGCCGGCGCCGATGCTGGCCTCGTTGAAGAGCGGCTCGAGGGTTTCGTGGCGCAGGTTGGCGGCGATGCGCACCACGTCGGCCTGGGTGGTCAGGCTGAGGATGGCATGGTCCGCCGCCACCTCGGCATACAGCGACAGCGTCGGGCAGTCGCGGTTTTCGGCGAGGGTGTATTGGGCGATCAGGTCTTCCGGCAGCATGGTGATCTTGTCGCCCGGCATGTACACCGTGGACAGGCGCGTGGCGGCGACGCGGTCGAGTTCGGAGCCGGGAGCGATGCCCAGGGCCGGCGCGGCGATGTGGATGCCGACGCGGGCGCCGCCGTCGGGCCGGAAGATCACCGAGAAGGCGTCGTCGATCTCGGTGGTGGCCGCGTCGTCGATGCTGAAGGCCGGCGCGTCGCCCGCCGGCAGCGCGGGCGGCGACGGCGGCGGCGCCAGCCCGGCGAAGCCCACACCGCGCGGGAAGTGGCTGAGCAGGAAGGCCTGCAGGTGGAATTCATGGCTGCTGGGAATCGCGCCGCAGCGGTCCAGCAGGCGCGCGGCCGACAGCCCGCTGGCCGCGCAGGCGTCGGCCAGGGCCTTGTATTCGAGGCTGTTCTTATCCGGCTTGTGCGCCAGCTCGAACACCTTGCCGCGCAGGGCCTCGGGCAGGCGGCCGGCGACCAGTTCGGCGGTCCACTCGGCGCGCAGGGCGGCTTCGCGCGCCTTGCGCTCGACCGCCGCCTTCGCCGCCGCCAGCACGTCCGCCGGCGCCGCGCGGTAGCGGCCCTTGCCCTTGCGGTGGAAAAAGATGGGGGCGCCGTGCAGGGCCAGCAGGATGGCGGCGGACTCCGGCGCCGTGGGGGCGCGGCCGTGGTACTCGCGCGCCAGTTCGTCGAAGGCGAACTCGGCCTCGCCGGCCACTTCCCAGAGGAAGTCCAGGTCGATCCCCTCGCGGCCGGCGCGCGCCTGCTCCATGACCTCCCCCGGCGCCGGCGCGGCGTAGCGCAGCAGCACGTGCGCCGCCTTGACCTTGGCGCGCTTGCCGTGCTGGGACTCCACCTGCAGCGAGGCGTCGTGGTCGGCCAGGATGGCGCCGGCCTTGATGTCGCCGTCTTCCTCGTACAGTAGATACATGATCAGAACGCCAGGATGGCCGGCAGGCAGTCGGCGAAGCGGCTGAAACCGTGGTCGCCGCCGGCGAAGATCTCCTGGCGGGCGCCGGCGTAGTAGGCCTGCGCCTCGCGGTAGTCGAGCACCTCGTCGCCGGTCTCCGCCAGCAGCAGGTAGCGTTCGGGGCGGCTGATGGCCGGCACGCGCAGGGCGTCGAGTTCGGCGGCGTGTTGCGCAGTGAAGGTGTACTCCTCACCGCTGCGCCAGTTGCGCTGGGTCTGTCCGACATAGTCCGCGAGCTTGGCGTCGCAGGCCACGCAGGGATTGATGAGCACCGCCTTGAGGCCATGCCGCTCCGCCAGCCAGGTGGCGTAGAAGCCGCCGAGCGAACTGCCGATCAGCTTGGCGGGACCGCGACTGGCGGCGATCGCGTCCTCCAGCAGGCGGATGGCCGCGGCCGGGCGGTGCGGCAGATCGGGACAGGCGTAGGCCTCGGCCAGCCCCCGATCGGCCATCCAGGCGGCCATTTCGCCGGCCTTGCCGGAACGGGAGGAGCTATTGAAGCCATGGATGTAGAGGAGCATGGGAGGCGGACGCGCGGAAGGAAGCGTCCATTTTACCGGGCATCCGCCGGCCGCACCCGCGCCAGCCAGACCGCCAGTTCATCCAGCAGGCGGCCGCTGGCCGCGCCCAGCGCCGCCGCCGCCCCGGCCGCGTCGTAACTGGCGGCGGGCGCCTCGGCGCGGAACAGTTCGCGGGCGAGCAGGCGACCGTCCTCGCGCCGCACCAGCTCGGCCTCGAGGCTGACGCGGGCGACACCGGGGGGATGCGCGGCATCGTGGAAAAACTCGCGCAGGCGGGTATTCAGCTGGTATTCGGCGCGCACCCCGGCGCCCAGCGGCGCCACCGCCGCGAACGGGCCGGTGTCGTTGAGGCGCTGGCGCAGCCGCGCGTTCAGGCTGCGCGCCGGCGCGTCGCTCCAGCGCGCATATTGGTAATAGGCCAGGGTGCCCGGCGTGCGGCTGTAGACCAGGCGCACGCTCTGGAACACCCCGGGCGTCTCGGTGTCGCGCAGCAGCAGCACGCCGTCGCGCTCTCCGCCAGGCCGCGGCGCGGCGGCGGCCGGGATCTCCAGCACGAAGTGGCTGACCGGCTGCGGACGCCCGGCCAGGCCGAAGCAGCCGCTCAGCAGGCTAGCCGCGAGTACGGCGGGAAGGACAAGGCGGAAGGGGGACATGCCGGATCTCCCTAGCGCTCGCCGGGGCCGAGTTCGCCCTTGTTGGGGCCGAACAGGATGCGGCCGGGATCGGCGAAATCGCGGCTGGTGGTCTGCAACGACTCGCCGGCGGCGCGCACGGCCTGGGCGGTGTGCTGGATCTCCTGCAGGCCGAGGTCGGCGCTCAGGCGCAGATCCATGCGCAGGTCGCGCAGGCCCGCGTCGAGGCTGCCCAGGGTGGCGCGGGCGGTCTTCAGGGTGGCCTCCGCCTCGCCGGCCAGGCTGTCCAGACGCTGCCCGGCGCGTTGCACGGCCTGGCCGCCCTCGCGCACGACCGGCCCCAGCTCGTCGCCCAGCACCTCCAGCTTCCGCGCGGCGCGGCGCGAAGCCTCCAGGGTGGCGGCCAGTTCCGGCGTCAGCATGCCGACGTCGCGGCGCAGTTCGCCGGCCAGGCCGGCAAATTCGCCCAGGCTGGTGGAAAGCGCATGCTGGTTTTCATCCGAGAGCAGGCGATTGAGGCGTTCCAGACTTTCCTGGCCGGACTGGCCCAGCCCTTCGACGGTGCGGGCGAAGCGCGCCATGTCCGGCTCGCCCTCGGCGATCACCGGATATTTTTCGCCGGCCGGCGCCGCGCGCAGCGGCGTGCCGTCGTCGCCGGGATTGTTCAGGCTGACCGCCGCCAGGCCGGTGACCAGGTTGCGCGCCACCACCGCCTGCACACCCTCCAGCACCGGCGTGCGCGCGTCCACCTCGAGCAGCACGCGCACGGTCCTGGCCCGATCGGGCAGGATGAGGTAATCCGCCACCTTGCCCACCTTGATGCCCTGCATGCGCACCGGGCTGTTGAGTTGCAGGCCTTCCAGCGACTGGTTCTGGAAATACACCACGTAGCGCCGCACCTCGGAGCCGTCGCCGCCACGCAGCCAATACAGGGCGCCGCCCAGCAGCAAGAGCAGGATCAGCAGGCCGGCGCCCACCAGGGCATATCTCGCTTCGGATTCCATCTAGCCCCTCTCCTTCACATGCGCGGCGAAATAGGATCGTATCCATTCATGCTCGCCGGCCGCCACCTCGGGCACCGGCCCGTCGGCGACGACCTGGCCGCCGTAG
>JBBIIR010000029.1:0-11574 GCA_037446455.1 Hydrogenophilales bacterium
CTGCCGCTGGATTGGGCCTCCCAAGCCGCATCCGGACCGGGCAGGCAGATCAGGTTCATGCACCAGGGCGTGATGAGCACGCCCACCCAATCGCCGCGCCAGGGTCGGAATCCCACCGCCTCCACGTCCAGGGCCGGGTTGAGGAGGCCGACGCCGGCCATGCGGGTGGCGGCGATGTGGCGGAAGACCGCTTCCACCCTGGCGGAGGGATTCTCCGCGTGAAGGCGACAAGGGCCCGGAGAAGAGTCAAGCATTACAGTTGGACAGTAAGCGGCCGACGCTGGCGAAATCGACACCTAAACAGGAAAACACGGGAAGGAAGAGCAGTTTGCTTGCACTGCAACATGATGCCCCCGGCACGTTTTTTTGTCTCCCATGATCCTTGATTCCTCGGTTGAACACGTCCGAAGGCGCGGCTGTGCGTGTGGCTGGCGCGAAGCGACGACGCAGCGGGGTCGTTCCCCGCAAGGAGGAGCGACAAAGCCAGGTGCACGCACGGACGCGCAAGCGGGCGTGTAGCGGGCTCACCCGAATGGTGAGCGCGATCGAAGGCACGAACGTCAGCAATCACGCGGCCTCAGGAAGATAAAACAGCGGTCAACCGAGGAATCAAGGATGATTGGTGTAGGGGAACATCCTTATCGGCTTGATACTTAATAAATTACTTTACATACTTTCCATAGTATATTGTTATTAATGCTTTTCTTGCGTTTATGGCTCGGCACGAAACTTGTGACCCAGGCCGGCGCGCCGATTCGGCGAGCCATACAAGCCAGCGAGCGGTGAACGCTTCCTCCTGCAGGCGGTCTACTGACAACTCATCGCCACAACCGTGAGGGGTTTATTCCAGGGAATCAAGCCTCTTGTTGACGCCCGTGGCGCCAGAAATTAGCGTGCTGTCATTCCATCCTTCCGCTTGCCATGATCATGAATTTTCAGCGAAAACCAATCTTCGCCCTGCTGGGCGGAATGATGGTCGCCTCCCTGGCCCTGCTGTCGGCGGATACCGCCTGGAGCGAGGCCTCCAAGCAGAGCACGGTCAAGAAAGCCACTCCACAGAAGGCGAAAGCCAAGGCCGCCACGCAGAACAAGCGCCCGAAAACCAGAACCGCCGCGCCCAAGCCGTCCACGTCTACACCCGCCGTCCAGGCTGCCGCCGTTGCGGCGCCCGCGCAGGCCGCCATGCCTGCCGCCGCGCAGCCCGTCCCGCCGGGCGTCCAGGCCCAGGCATCCGGCAATGCCTACCTGCCCGTGCCGCAGCCCACCCCCTGGAATGCGCAAGCCACGAACACCACGGCCCCGGTCAATCCCTATTTGGCCCGTCCGCCAGTGCAAACGGCCGAGGCGCCGACTCCCTGGTCCGCGCTGCCGGCGCAACCACCCCGTTACAGCCCACCCACCTGGGTCAACCCGTTCCAGGGCTTCCAATTCCCCTTCCCGGCAGCCCCGACACCGCTTCCGGCGCCGCTAGCCGCCGCGCAACCGGCCAGTCCCGCGGCACAGGCCACCACGAATCCCTATCTGGCCTATCGCCTGCCGATTCTTCCGCCCACCCCCTGGACACCGCCCGCCGTCCAGATTCCCCAATTCCCGCCACCCGCCTGGAGCCTGCCTTACGCACCCCCGGCGGCGGTGGCCGCCGCCAGCGTGGCACCCCCGGTTGCCGGGCAGCCTGCGGCAACTTTGCCGCCCTGGTGGAACAATCCCTATCTGGCTCATCTGCGCCCCGCCCACGCGCCTCAGGCTGCAAGAAAGCCCGAAGCCGTGAAGCCGCCGGTCTGGCCCACCTTCTCCGCCCCCGCCCAGGCAGTGCCTCTCCAGTTCGCGGAGCTTGTGAAATTCCCTGTCGCCCCAGTCGCCCCGGTGGTCGCCCAGGCGCCCCTGCCGCCGGCCAGCGTGCCCGCGAACCCGCTACCGCAGGCCGCCCCGGTCCAGTCCGCGCAGGCCACCCCGCCCGGGGCCGAGGCTGCGGATAGCACGTCTCTGGGGGGCATGCTGGAAAAGCTGAGGTACACGATCTTCCCCAACCCTCCACCCTCGGGCCAGGCCATCCTGCCGACCATCAAGACGGTCTACCCGACGGGCGAAAAGCCCCTGAAAGTACTGACCTTCAAGTGCCCCACCGAGCTGGTCGGGGTCACTCCTCCACCCACCGCCGCCCTGCATCAGGCGGTCACCCTGGCCTTCGACGGCATCAACAAGACCAACCTGCTGCCCTTCAACATGCAGCAGGTCTGCCAGTAAGCCTTACCGTGAAAGTCGCATAGCGACTTCTTGAAGCTCCCCTCGCCCGCGTGCGGGAGAGGGGTTGGGGGTGAGGGAAACGGGCATGACTTTCATGCTTCGGGGTGTCTTACAAAGTCATGTCCGTTAGCCTTCCGGGAACCGTCGCCCGAGGCAAAGGGACTGATTCGTCAGTCCCTTTTTCGTGTAAAAACCGGGCATGGCACCTCGCGCCTCCCCCACCCTCCAGGTCATTGAACTGCCCATCGCCGGCATGACCTGCGCCGCCTGTTCCACCCGGCTGGAGAAGAACCTGAACCGGCTGCGGGGGGTGAGCGCCAGCGTCAACCTGGCGACGGAGAAGGCGCGGGTGGAATTCGATCCGGCCCTCGCCGATGCCGCCACCATCGCCGAACAGATCAGGAAAACCGGTTTCTCGGTGCCGGTCCAGACCCTCGATCTGGCCATTGCCGGCATGACCTGCGCCGCCTGCTCGACCCGCCTGGAGCGGGTGCTGAACCAGGTGCCCGGCGTCGAGGCGCGCGTCAACCTGGCCACCGAGAAGGCCCGCCTGCGCTACACGCCGGGGCTGACCGGTCCGGACGATCTGGTCGCCGCCGTGGCCCGCGCCGGCTTCACCGCCACTCCCATCAGCGAAGCCAGCCGGGCCGAGGAAAAGGCGCGCAAGGCCGCCGAGTACCGCAATGAATTGCGCGTCTTCCTCGTCGCCGCCCTCCTCACCCTGCCCCTGCTGGCACAGATGGGGCCGATGCTGGCGGGCGCGCACCACGTAGAGTGGATGCCGCCCTGGCTGCAATGGCTGCTGGCCACGCCGGTGCAGTTCTGGGTCGGCCGCCGCTTTTACACCGGCGCCTGGAACAGCCTGCGCGGCGGCGGCGCCAACATGGACGTGCTGGTGGTCCTGGGTACCAGCGCCGCCTATTTCTTCAGCGTCGCGGTCATCCTGCTGGGGCTGGACAGCCACGTCTATTTCGAAGCCAGCGCCGCGGTCGTCACCCTGGTGCGCCTGGGCAAGCTGCTGGAGGCCCGCGCCAAGTCGAGAACCTCGGCGGCCATCGAGCAACTGCTGGGCCTGCAACCCCGCAGCGCCTGGGTCGAGAAAGGCGGTGAAACCAGGGAGGTGGACGCGGCCCTCTTGCAGGTTGGCGATCTGGTGCGGGTGCGGGCCGGCGAGCGGGTGCCGGTGGACGGCCGCGTGCTGGACGGCGCCTCCAGCCTGGACGAAAGCCTGCTCACCGGCGAAAGTCTGCCGGTGGCCAAGTCGGCGGGCGACACGGTGCACGCCGGCACCCAGAACCTCGATGGCAGCCTGCGCATCCGCGCCGAGGGCGTCGGCGCGCATACCCAGCTCATGGAGATCGTCCGCCTTACCGAAGCCGCGCAGGGTTCCAAGGCCCCCATCCAGAAACTGGTCGACCGTATCTCCGGCGTCTTCGTACCGGCCGTCGTCGGCCTCGCCCTGCTCACCTTCGCCGGCTGGTGGCTGGCCAGCGGCGACTTCACCGACAGCCTCATTCCCGCCGTCGCCGTGCTGGTCATCGCCTGCCCCTGCGCACTGGGCCTGGCCACCCCCACGGCGGTGATGGTGGGCCTGGGTCGCGGCGCGCAACTGGGCATCCTGGTGCGCTCGGCGGAGGCCCTGGAACGGGCGGAAAAACTCGCCGTGCTGGCCGTCGACAAGACCGGCACCCTGACGGAAGGCAAGATGGCCCTGGTCGGCCTGGAGCCCGCGCCGGACGTGTCCGCGGACCAGTTGCTACGCCTGGCCGCGGCCCTGGAGCAGGGTAGTACCCACCCCATCGCCGCCGCCCTGCTGCTCGCCGCGAAAGAACGGGGCATCACCTTCCCATCCGTTTCCGGTTTCGAAAACCGGCCGGGCGAAGGCGTGACCGGCGAAGTGGAAGGCCGTCATCTCCGGCTGGGTGCGGCCGTTACGGATCTGGAACGCGCGGGCCTGAACGGCGCCCTCTCCCCCAGCCCCGTCCACGGACGGCTTTGCACAGCCGTCCGGCTGCGGCGGCGGCAAGCGATGCTCGCCGAATTCCCGCCTTCGCCCCCCGCAAGCGAGGGAGGGGTGCGCGGCAGCGCGGGAGAGGGAGGGGTCGAGGAGAGGATGGCGGGCGGCGCCGGCGTCACCTCCATCCATCTGTCCGAAAACAGCAAACCGCTTGGACGCCTGGACCTCTCCGACCGCCTGCGCCCCACCTCGGTCGCGGCCCTGGCCCGGCTCCAGACTCTCGGCATCACCCCAATCATGCTCACTGGCGACCACCAGGACACCGCCGCCGCCATCGCCCGGCAAGCCGGCATCGCCGACTTCCGCGCCCGCGTGAAACCGCAAGACAAGGCCGCCGCCGTGTCCGCGCTGAAAAGCCATGGCCGGCTGGTCGGCATGGCCGGCGACGGCGTCAACGACGCCCCCGCCCTGGCCGCCGCCGACGTCAGCTTCGCCATGGCCGGCGGCAGCGACATCGCCCTGGAAGCGGCCGACGTCACCCTCATGCGCGCCGATCTGCACGGTGTCGCCGACGCGGTCGCCCTGTCCCGCGCGGTCATGGCCAAGATTCGCCAGAACCTGTTCTTCGCCTTCTTCTACAACGTCCTCGCCCTGCCCCTGGCGGCTCTGGGCTATCTCAACCCGGTCATCGCCGGGGCCGCCATGGCCCTGTCCTCGGTGTCGGTGGTGAGCAATTCGCTGCTGCTCAAACGCTGGCGCGCGCTTTAGGGCATCGCGCGGGGTGATCACAAGCCCAGTGCGAACGAAACCAAGGTCTGGTTCACCTCCATGAAATCGTTCGCCCACGTGCATTCCGGCGGAGAACACGAGTTGATGCGCGTCATCTTCGACCGCAAACCCGAATCCATCAGAGCACTGGAGCGACTGACCGGCCGTCAGACCAGCAACCTCTCCCCCTACCTGTCTACGGAACGGGGTAAGTCCAGGCTACGAGCCCGGTCTCGAAGCATCCAGCACACATACCTGGATTAAACGCTGCTCCTCGGGCGCCAATGTGTTTCTTAGTCGATCCTCCAACTCCCTGGCATTGCGGGGGCGAGTTCCGCCATCCGAAGGGACGGGCATCCCCTCGCCACCAAACCAGAACACAAGGTAAATGCCCCGGCCCATGCAGCCCGGGTCCCTGGTGTATTGGGCAATGAGCTGTTCCCGCATGGCTCGCCAGAGGTCGCGGTGGCGGTCGCGCTTGATCTCCATGGGGATGTGGAAACCCTGGGCAGCACCCCAGGAAACTCGGATGTCGGACCGTTTCTCGTCCGCATGTCGGGCTTCCGGTTGGATGTCTATACCCAATCTCCCCAGGCGATCCCGCATCTTGTCCACAAGGATGTCGCGGCAGCTTTCTTCGACCTTGGGTGTGGTGGGGTGTCGGTGTGAATCTTCATTCCAGAACTGCTTGTAGGCATCGGTATTGCCGTCTCGCATCCAGTGCGCCAGTTCCAGCAAGTATTCGCCGGTCAACGCAGCCAGATCGGCGGCATTGGCGGGCTGAAGGTTTGCGAGGGTGTGTTCCACCTCTTCACGGGAGGGATGCCGGTAAAGCGCCTCCCGGCGGGATACCTGCTGGGACTGCATTGCATGGCGCAAGGCCCCATGCCATCGGGAGAGTTTGGGATCGGCCAACAGCCCCTGAAGCAGACGGGCGGCCTCTTCATCCGGGCTGCCACCGAGTCGATTGATCAGTCCTTGGACCAGATCGGCCGTTTCCATGGCCGGGCTGCCCCAATGAGCGCCGCTGGACCACTCGACAGGAGAACAGCCCGAACCCAGCAGGCCTATCAAGAGGCCCAGACTGGTGGGGGGCAAGGTCTGCTCGGGGGACCATTGTTCCATGCGGCCATGGAAGAACCCGGCCAGGTGCCGGGCACGGGTTTGGTTCGAGCCGACGAAGGCGGACAGATCAGCCTCATAGCGCGCCGGGTCCAGGAGCAGCCCCGCGGCAAGCCAATAGACGCGCTGGGACGCATCCAGGCTTTTCAGACCCAGCCGGTGCGCGATCAGGCCGATCAGGTTCACCCTCTCCATGTGCCTCAGGCCGGCCTTCAAGAGGGTCTCCAAATGGGTCAGTTGATTCTTGCGCGCGCGCGGGGGAAAGGCCTTGAGCAGGCCCGGAACGGCCAGCCGGGCCACTGCGGTGTAGGTCTCATCGTGTTGCAAAGGATAGAGCCCATGCAGATGCGCCTTCGGGGCGGAGAAGAGGCGCGAGACATAGGTCACCAGCACCTTTGCCACCAAAGCCGGCCGCCCTGTGACCAACGCCTCCACCCAGGCTGGTTCGTCACCCGCAGCATAGGTGTAACGGAAGGCCAGCAGTCGCTCCAGCACCCCATCGGGCCAGGCCAACAGGGCTGCGGGAGTCTCGCGGTAAATTTCTTCGGCCGCCGCCAGACAGGGCAATCGGATGAAATGCATCCGGCCCTTGGCTTCCAGTTCCACGATCTCCTCCACCGTAGGCAGGTCGGGCCGCAGCGGGACCGCGCGCAGCCCCTCAAGCGCGGCTTGGACCAGTTCGCCGTCCCCGTCCAGCAGGTCCATCAGCCTATCCCAGGGCATCTCGCCCTCGATGTCTGAATAGAGATTGAAGTACACCATGGCCAGGTTGTGCAGGTTCTGGGGAGCCACCTTGCCCGCGCGCAACTCGTCGATGTGCTCGCGATAGGAACGTCGCCAGTCGCTCCTGCGCTTGGCCTTCTCAAGTTTCCGGTCGCGTTGTCGCGTGGCGTCTTCCTTCCGCCAATCCGGAATCTCCCAATAAAGCAGGGACTGGAGCAGTTCCTGGTAGTCCGGATGTACCCCTACCCAGGACTCCAGGAGATCCAGGGAAAGTCCCTGGTATCCCCTTTCAAAGATCAGCGCGGTAACAGCCTCTTCGAACATCTCGCGCGCGAGGGCCGAGTTCGCCATGTGCTCTGCCAGACCCAGGAACCAAAGGCCGAGATCCTCGGGAATGCTGGCGCCATATAGCCGCTGCTGGCAGTAGTGGAAGCAGAGCCTGAGCTTATCCTCGTCGGAGCAGGTCCGGAGGCCATGCAACAGGACTTCCTTGTAGCGTTGCGGGCGCCGGGATAGCCAGGCTTCGATGCATTCGTGGTGTTTCCTGTCCAGCCGCGGATGGCTGTATTCGTCCAGCCCGATGCCCAGCCATGCATGCAGGCGAGCCACGGAAGCGTCCTCGCCGTGAACCTCGATGCCCCGGACGAGCAACGCACCCACCATCTTCCTGTAGTGATAGTCGTGTGTAAGGTCCAGAGGCAGCTTTCGTTGCGCCAGTTCATCTAGGAGAACCGGCAGATCGTCGCCCGCCACCTGGTCGGCCAGACGCCCGTCCCAGAAATGGAGGTATGTGCCGATAAAGCTCGGCCTCTTCGGGGGATGCAGGTAATCCAGTAGTCGTCGGACCGGGATGTGCCCTGGATAGAGGGTATCCAACAGCATGCCCAGCAATTCATCCTCCCGGTCCTCGACCTGCCCGGAGTGGATATCGTCCAGAAGTTCTAGGAGAGGGGCTGGATCACGCGGCCACGAGCGAAGGTAGACCTTCAGCGCTTCGCTACGTACTCCTGGCCATCGATCCCCCTCTCGCACAACCGCCAGCAGGATTTCGTCCAAGGAGGGCTGGGCAGGGCCGTGGCGCAAGGCATCCAGCACGCAGTCTGCCAGGGCCTGCTGGGCCTCGTCACGGTTTGGGGAGGTCAGGATTTCACGGAACACAGGCTCCATTTCCGGTGTGGCCAAGGCGCCGAAGGGCGAGGCGCTCCAGTCCTGCCAGCGGAACCCCGCATGCTGCCTTGCCAAAGCGCGCAATCCCTCCAGTAGGCGCTGTTTGTCCATCCGGGAGAAGGACTGCACATCCCCGTAGAGCACCACACCCAGGGAGTCGGTATCGATCAACGTCGGCCGTCCGCCGGGGCTGTGCACGGCCAACCAGGCATGCAGACCGCGTAAGCCTGACACCACGCCACCATCGGCACCCGTCATCAGGGCCATTACCCGTCCGAGGGGAAGTCCGGCTTCGAGCCGCTGGGCGAGGTAGCGGGCAGCAAGGTATTCCGCCACGCTTCGGTGTATGGGCATGAACCGCTGCCGGCCATCCAGACCCTTGAACAACCGGGTGGCCAAAGCCTGGCTCATGGGCAGGGGGCTGGGCGAGGACAGGTGTTCAGGGCTGGGGTAGCCCGGGTCGGCTGCATTCAACGAGAAGGCCGGGATGTCGGCCAATAGGCCGATGGCGGAAAGATAGCCCGCGCCATCCAGCAACCGGTCGATGGCGGGGCGTTTGCCCCGCTTGGCCGCCAGGTGTTCGGGGTTGGGTTCCAGGACCAGTTGACGACAGGCCAGGTCATAGGTCTTCGCCCGGCTGTCGGGCCAATCCTGGCCACGCAGGGCGTCCGCCAGCAGGTGCAGGGTCTGGGGGTTTTCCAGCAAGACCGCCAGTCCGCGTTCCCTGGCGGTAGCCAGGAAGGCATCCGCGTCTGGCACATCTTGCCGATTGCGCAGGATGGCCAGGGATTGCTCTTCGGCAAGAGGCTCCAGACGCAACGTAACGATCCGATTATCGGGCGCCACCCCTTGCAGGGCGCCGCGATCGCTGGCCCCCAACCAGTCGGCTTCACGGCAGGAAAGCCTGAAGCGCGGCCGTCCCAGTTGATCCAGCTTGCCCCGGATGCGACTCAGTGGCGTCCGACCATCGCCCTCACCAGCCCGGCTTTCGTCGAGCGCATCGATAAACAGCGTGGTGTTACGCCAGGAGTCGCGAATATCGAGGTCCAGAAAATCCCGGGCGGTGATGAAGCGCTCCCCCGTGGCTGAAGCCTCATGCTTGAAGGTTTCGGTCTTGCCAGAGCCGGGGTCGCCAAGCAGTACATAAGCCCCCGTGTCCCGGTATTCCGCCAACTCATGACCGGGAGTGGGCGCCTCGGCGTCCAATATCTCGGTGAAATGACGAGGGACAAGGAAGGTCATGGCGATCAAGCGATCCAGCGTTCCGCTGGATAGGAGAGGAATTCAACCAAGGGGATGCCGCCTTCACCCACGATCAACAGACGATCGGTCTTGTATTTCGCGGCGAAGGCGTTCAATCCCGGGGCATGATTTGGGGCAGCGCCGCTCTTCACCTCAATAGCGGCGAGGCGGTTGCCACGAGCCAGCACGAAATCCACTTCATGGGGGCTCTCACGCCAGTAGTACACCTCGCAATCGGGGTGACCGGTGTTGTAAAGATGGGCGCCTACTGCACTCTCCACCAGTCGCCCCCAGTAGGTCCGGTCGGCACGGGCTTCGTCATAGCTGTAGCCCGATGTGGAAGTCATCAAGGCCGTGTTAAGCGGGATCAGCTTGGGACTCGATGCCCGCTGGCGTATGCGTTTGCCGGAGTATTTCTGCAGACCGGTCAACAGGCCGGCGTTGGAGAGCAGGTGGAGGTAATGGGCCAAAGTGACGGTATGCCCTTTCTCATCGTCCAGTTGGCCCAGCATCTTGGTGTAAGCCAGGATCTGCCCGGAGTAGTCGCATCCCAACTGGAACAGGCGCTTGAGCAGAGCGGGTTTGTCCACCCGCGTCATCATCAGGATGTCCCTCTCGATGTTGGGTTCGATCAAGCCCGACCGGAGGAACGCCCGCCAACGGGGTTCATCCCGGATAAATGGGGCGCTGCCCGGGTAACCGCCGAAGTAGAGAAATTGGTCCAAGTCGAAATCGAAGGCCTCATGCATCTCCAGGTAGGACCAGTGGGTCGCGCGGATCAGCTCGTAACGGCCGGCAAGGCTCTCCGTCAGCCCCTGTTGCATGAGCAGCGGGGATGAGCCAAGCAGGACGACATGCATATTCAATCCGCTGGCCCGGTCAGCGTCCCACAAGCCCTTTACGACCTCCGACCAGCGCTCAATTTTTTGGATTTCGTCCAAGGCCAGGACGAAGCCCTTATCGGAGTCCTGACCTTCCTTGGCCTTGATGCGCGCACGCCGCCATTCCCCGACAAGCCACTCACCATCGCGAGGACTGGCTGCTTTCGAAGATGTCTGTGCGGCGGACGTGACAATGAGCGGGTCGGGTTCCTCCGTGGGTTGATCAACGGCGATGTATAGGTTGGGCCGGTCACGCAAGGCGTCCTTGACCAAAGTGGTCTTACCAACCTGTCTTGGCCCGGCAACGATGATGATGTGTTTTGCGCTCTCATCCAGTCGGGTACGGAGTGAAGCGACCTCGTTACGTTGGTATGTCATATATTTATATTACTGAGTAAATTAGCTCAGTATTGTAGACGGCATTTGCGACGCCCGCCATGAATGACGACTCCCGACCAAACCTGCCCGATGCCAGCGGCACCCCCAATGACGGAACGAGGTGGTTGCCATCATCCAATAATCATAGGCAGATCGGAAATTGTTGGCTGCGGTTCTGCCAGACAAATCACTCACTCCCAGCGCTTACCCCGCACCCCCGCTCACCCCCCCGTTTTCAGCAGGGAGGTGATGACGCCCAGGCAGGCCAGCAACAAGGCCATGAACAGGCGGGATAGCCAGGCATAACGGCGGCCCAGTTGCTCCGGGGGCAGGTTGCTGATGAGATAGGGGCGGCCATCGCCCGGCTTCGACAGCGTATGCCGCGTCGATTCCGCGCGCAGTTCGGCATGCCGGCGGGCGATCTCGCGGCGCGCGGCCTGGCGCGCCAGCATCCATTCCTTGGGGCTGATGGCGCCGTCGCCGTCCAGGTCGTAGCGCCGGTGCAGCGCTACCTGGTCCTGCTTCCACTCGGCCAGCAGATCGCCTTCGTCGACGCGCGCATTCAATACCCGCTGTTCCGGCCGCAGGCTGTCGAAGGCGCCGAGGGCGTAGAGGCGGTCGTCCTTCAGCAACACCCATTCGGTATGGCGCAGGTCGCCCTGGCGACGCGCTTCCTTGCGCGTGGTATCGATGTGGGCGCCAGCGGGGTGGACGGCACAGCGGCCGCTGGCATCGCGCAGTTCGAAGGCCAGCTCGCTTTCCGCGCTGTCCACGTGCCGCCATTTGTCGCCCTCGCGACGTTCCAGCAGATAGCGGTACCAGACACAGGGCAACTGGCTGTGCGGGGTGAGCAGTTGCACGCCGTCGTGCGGCTGGGCCTGGCCGTGCAGTTCGACATAGCCCTGGGCGGCGGAGGCGACGCGCGAGGTGGGCGTGTCGGCGATGGCGCGGGCGATGCGCTGCGCGCGCAGCCAGCCGAACAGGTTGAGGGCGGCGGCGATGCCGAGGGCCAGCGTCCACACCTTGGCGTCGCCCAGTTGCAGGGCGAAACCCAGCAAGGCCGCCTGGGCGATGAACAGGATGGAATAAGAG
>JBBIIR010000030.1:0-11489 GCA_037446455.1 Hydrogenophilales bacterium
ATGCCGGTCGTATTCCGCTGGAAAGACTGCAAGTCCTTCTTTTTCTAGAACGAAGGCGACCCGCGCGAACCCATGCATATCCACGTCCGCTGCCACGCGGCCCGCGCCAAGTACTGGCTCGATCCCATCGCCCTGGCGGAGAACCTTGGTTTCGCAGCCCATGAACTGGCGGAAATGGCTGGAGTAGTTCGTGATAACCGCACCAAAATCGAAAGGGCTTGGCATGAACACTTCGGCGACTGAACTGAGTTTCGACAGCGGCATGATGTGGGTCAGCCTCGCGGACGGCCGCAAGCTGGGTGTGCCCCTCGCCTATTTCCCCCGCCTTCTGACCGCGACCCCAGACCAGCTGAAGAACTACGAGTTGTCCGGCGGCGGCACCGGCATCCACTGGGATGCGTTGGATGAAGACATCCGCGTGGAGGGATTGCTGATGGGGATCGGCGACCGTACACATGGGAACCGCGTCGCCGCCTGACGCCTTTCAATTGCTTCCCTGGCGCCCGACTCAGAATGGCCCTATTACCGGACTTTGATAATCTGGCCGGGTACCTGGCGCCGCGTTACGAGGCGGCCGACGTCCCCGGACTGTACGGCCTGATCCGGGCGCGCGAAGTGCTGGATGCCTTCGCCACGCTGTTTTCCGGCGGCAGCGACATGGTGGTGCTGCGTCTGCACGTGCTGCGCGAACTGGGGCTGCGCGCCGAGGCGCCGCGCTGGAGTCCGCAGGAAATCCGCGCCCTGTTCGCCTATCTCGACCCCACCAAGCTGGACACCGTCCTGCTGCGTTTCCGGCGCGAGGGCCTGCTGGTCTGGGATGGCGAGGAAGGCTGGTATCAGCTTTCCCCGGTCGGCCGCACCGCCCTGTCCGCCTTGGCGGTGTTGCTCGATTTCGCCGAGACGCGGGATTCCGACCTGGGCTATCTGACCGCCCAGGTGGCCGCCGGCCAGGCCATGGGCCGGGTGTCGCCGGATACCCTGCGCCACCTGCTGGGCCGTCTGACCGAGCTGAAACAGGACTTCCAGGCGGCCATCGTCTCCGGCGCCGAGACGCGCATCCGGGCCGCGCGCGAGCGGCTCGACTCGGCTTACCGCTGGGTGGAGAAAGGCTCGGAAGTCATCCGCGAACTGGCCAAGGATGGCGACCTCGATGGCGCCGACTACGACATCGTCGGCGCCATCGGCCGCGCCCAGGGCGAGCTGCTGCGCATGGAAGCGAGTTTCCAGCGGGCCATCGCCCGCATCGAGGCCCAGCGCGTGCATCTGGGCGCATCCGGGCTGCATTCCTCGGATGTGCTGGCCTGGTTGCGCGGTCGCGATCAGGCGGCGCTCATCGCGCTCATGGACGGGGCGCTCGCGGCCGTGCCCGAGCCCGCTTTCGTCACGCCCATGGAAATGGCGGACGTGGCCGAATTCGAGCTCATCGACCGGGAACGTATCAAGGCCGCTGAAACCGCTTTGCCGCCCCCCCAGAATGCCCCGCGCATGGATGCTCCGGCCGAGGAACGACTGCTGCATCTGGAACGCTTCATGACCCTGCTGAGCCAAGCGGACGTACCCTTGCCGCTGGCGGACGCGGTCGCCGGCGGCGACTGGCGCGATGCCGCCTACCGTCTGTCGCTGCTGGCCTTCCTGGGAGACCGGGAGACCCAGGGGCTGTCCGACCAGGTCGGCGCCTTCGCCGCGCTGCCGCTGGAACTGGTAGTCGACGACAGTCTGGAGGAAGTCCACCGTCACGGCATTGCCCGCATCAGCCGCGGACGGCTTCTGCCACGTACCGATTCCTGAATTCCCATGTCCGATCCCGCCGCCACCCTGGTCGCCCGCCTGCTCGCCCACCGCGCCGTTCCGCGCGACGATGCCCTGGCCCGGCGCGCCTTGTCCGATGACGTCTTCCGCGCCGACCTGGACGCGCGGTTGGCCGCCGTTGGCCTAACCTTGCTGGAGAACCCCTACGCCGACCACCTGGCGGTCGGCCTGCGCCGCGAGGTCGAGGACGCCGTGTTCGGCGGCATGGCCAGCTGGCTCTCCAACAATCTGGGCCTGCCGCGCGACGGCATCGCCCTGCTGGTGGTGCTCTGGGCGCTGCTGATCCTGCCCAAACGGGAACGGCAGATCGCGCGCCAATCGCTTGCCGACCTGCCCCAGGGCGACATGTTCGGCGCCGAGAAGCCCTTGCCGCGCGGCGAGGAGGTGGCCGCCGGTCTGCCCGAAGTGACCCTGGTGGCCGAGTTCGGCGCGCGTCTGGGCGGCAAGACGCGCATCAATTTCAATCTGGGCATGCTGGCGCGCGCCGGCTTCATCGATCGGCGCAACAAGCTGATCCACGAAGGCCCTTTGCTCGATCTGGCCTTCGACTACCAGACCATGGCGCCGCGCATCATCGAGGGCGCTCTGGCGGAGCTGCTGGCCCCCAATGCGGCGCGAACCGATGTTGGAAGCGCGGAGGACGGCACGGACGACGACGCAAGATCGGGGGATCCCTTCTGATGTTCCACCTCAAATCCCTTGAACTGGTGCATTGGGATTATTGGCAACGTCTGGCCCTGCCCTTGGACGCCAACATCGTCGGCATCGTCGGCCCCAACGGCTCGGGCAAGACCACCCTGCTCGACGCGCTGCGCACGCTGTTCGCCATCAAGTGTTCCGGCAGGCGGGACTGGAAACACTACGCGCGCCACGCCGACGCGCCCTTCGCCTGGATACGCGCCGTGGTCGGCAACGACAAGGGCGGCGGCCGGCAATACGCCTACCCGTTCTGGCCCCTCACCGATGCCGAGGTCACCCTCGCCTGCCGCATCCGCAAGCAAGGCGGCGACTGGGTGCGGCAATACCTGATCGAGGGCGGCGCCCTGTCCATCGAGGACTTGGAAGCGCGCGCCGCGAAAGGCGGCGGCGAACTCGGCGTCAACGACTACAAGCGCCGCCTGGAATCGGCGGGGCTTACCCACGCCATCACCGAGGTGCTGGCGCTGGAACAGGGCGATACCGACAAGCTGTGCGAATACTCGCCGACCCAGTTGCTCAAGCTGGTCTTCACCGTATTCGGCGACCAGGCGGTGCTGGACGACTACCAGGCGGCGAAGAACGACCAATCGCTCAGCGAGCGGGAATTGGAGGAAGCCGAACGTAAACTGGCGGCCCTGGAGAACCGCGTCGAAACCGCCAAGACGCGTGCCCGTAATCACGAGGAATGGCGCGGTTTGACGCGGCATCGCCAAGCCCTGGTCGGCGAGATCCTGCCTCGGCTCAAATTCGCGGAGGTACGCGAATCCATCCAGGGCGGGCGCAACCAGCTCGCGGGCCTCAAACGCCAGGTGCTGGTAACGCGGACCAAGTCCCGGCAGACGATGGATCTCCTCGAATCCAGGCGAATGCGATTGGCCCAGGCGGCCGAAGAACGAAGCGACGCGGAGGAAAGGGCCAACGCGCTGCAAGCGGAGTTCCAGACGGCACGCGATGCCGTGGTGGCGAGCGAAACCGTGCTCCAGCAACGGCAGCGGCTCTTGCATCTGGCCCGCCAGGAGGGCGCCGACGTCGGCGAGGCGCTCACCCGCCTGCGCAGAGAGAAACGTGAACTGGAGGATGAAAGGGCGCGTCTGCGGGACCGTCTCCAGAACCTGGAAGACGAGCGGAATCTGTTGCAGGCCGGCCAGCGTCCGACACCCGAATTCGTGCGGCGCTTTCGTGCCGCCCTGGACGAGGCGGGCATTGCCCACCGGTTGCTCGCCGACATCGTCGAGGTGACCGATCCGGCCTGGCAGGGCGCCGTGGAGGCGCTGTTGGCGGCCTACCGCCACATCATCCTCATCGACCGCCCGGGTCAGCGGGAGCAGGCCTGGCGCCTTGGCGAACGTCTGGGGTACCGCCATTTCGTGGTGGCGGACCTGGCCGAAGCGGCCGCCGCCGATCCGGCCTCCCTGCTGGCGGTGCTGCGCTTCACCCGCGCCGCCCCCGCCTGGATGGCGCAACACCTCAACCGGGTGCTGCGCGTGGCGGATGTGGCGGAAGGCGCGCGTCTGTCCGAGGCGACGGAATGGGTGACGCCCGCCGGCTATCACAAGGAACGCCGCGGCGCCCGCCACCTGGGGCTGGAACGGGGCGATTGGCAGTTCGGCGAGGCGGCGCGCAAGGCACGCCTGGATGCGCTGCGCGAGCAGAACCAGGCGCTGGAAACGAGAATGCGGGACATCGGCCGGCTGCTCGTGGAATTGACCCAGCGCATCGCCCCCATGCAGGCGCAACTGGAAGGCTACGACGCGGCCCGACAACTCATGGCGCGCGAAGCCGAGTTCGACGAGGCGGCGAAGCGGCTGCCGCTTGAACAGGCGCGCGCGGATGCGCTCGGCATTCAACTCGCGGAGGCGCGGTCGGCGTTGGAGCGGGCCCGCGAGGCCTGGCACGCGGCCGACGCCGGGGTGAGGGATGCGCAGAGAAGCCGGCAAGAGGCGGAGCGGGAACTGATCGAACTGGAAACGCAGAGCCGTTCCCAGCGCGAGGAGCAATGCAAGCGTTACCAAGTCCTGCGCCAGATCCGGCGCGGCATGCCGCCCGCCTGGCGCAAGCCCGAGGCGCTCTCCGCCCTGGCCCAGGAATTCGATCCTGAAACGGGTCAGGCCGTGATCGCCCAGCGGGTCGCCGGCCAAAGGCTCAAGGACATCGAAACCCAACTCAACCGTGACGACTGGGAAACCGACCCGGTCTGCCTGGCGGTGCGCGACAAGCTGATCGCCGATCTGGCCGCCGACCAGACCGTCGTGGCGCAGCGCCGGCGCGACCTGGAACGCGCCAGGCACATCACCTCCGATGCCCGCGCGGCCTACATCGCCAAGCTGCGGGCGACCGTGCGGAGGTATCAGAAGAACATCAGGCAACTGGGCGAGCTGGCCGGCATCGGCGTCGAATGCGCGCCGCCGCATCTTGAAAACGACGACCTGACCCTGGCGCAGGCGGGCCTGGTGGTGCGTTTCGATTTCGACCGCAAGGGCTTCCAGCACTTGAGCGACGGCGAAGCCTCGGGTGGCCAGCAGGTCATGAAATCGCTGATCCTGTTGGTCGGCATGATGATGGACGAGGAACGGCCCGGCGGCTTCGTGTTCATCGACGAACCCTTCGCCCATCTGGACATCTTCAACATCGACCGGGTCGGCGGCTTTCTTCAGGCCACGCGGGCCCAGTACCTGATCACCAGTCCGGTCACCCACAACCTGAACGTGCACGACCCGGCGGAGCTGGTCTTGATGACCCGGAAAAAACCACCCGGAGAACGCTGGGCGCCGCCCATCGCCGTGCTCCAGCGCCAGAGCCGGAACCCGTGATCCCGGACGCTTGGTCCGCGCCCGACGCCGCCGGCATCTCGACCCGCCCGCTGGACGTCGGCGCCATCTCCACCTTGCGCGGGCGCAGGCTGCGCCGCGCATTCCCGCCGGCTCCGGCCGGGCTGGACGCCTGGCCCGCCGATTGGCGGGGACTGCTTGGCGAATGGCTGGGGCGGGGCGCGGCGCAACGGCGCTGGGACAGCCTGCTCAAGCAGGCCGGCAATGCGCGCTACAGCCAAGCCGAGGCCCTTCGCGACGCCCTCCTGGCCGGCGGCTGGATCGAGACGGAGGAACGCTTCACGGGCGGCCACTGGCGCACGGCGGCGCTGACCTTTCTTGATCCCGGCGCGGCGCGCGCCGCCCTGGGGCTGCCCGACCCCGAGGCAAGGCGGGCGGAGTGGGCCGCCGCCCGCGCAGCCACCCGCCTGCCGGACGAGTTGGCCGAACTGGCGGCGCAACTGGACGGACTGCCGGCACAACGGGCGCTGGCCCGCCTGGAACTGCTTGCCGCCCTCCACCGCTGGCGCTCGGAAGGCCGTGCCGGCACCTGGCGCGATTTCGCGCAACTCGCCCGCGGCGGTACCAAGGCCGTCACCGAAGCGGAAAAAAACTGGCTGGCCGAAGCCCTGGACCTGGAAGCCTGGGGGATATCGGCGCATACCCCGCTGTTGTTCCTGGCCGCGCCCCTGTCCCTCCACGCAGCGGGCTGGCATCTGGGTATGGCCGGACTGCCCGACTTCATCGGCATCACCCCCGCCACCATCAACGCCCTCGACAGTCTGCAAGGCGAGATCGGCGCATGGCGTTTGGTGGAAAACCGCACCAGCTTCGAACGGGTCGCCGCCCGGTACGGGCATCGGGATGGCGTGGTCTGGTTGCCGGGTTTCGCGCCCTCCTGGTGGAAAACCTGTCTTGCCCAACTCATCGATTTGCGGCCGGCCCCCGCCCTGATCGCTTGCGATCCCGACCCGGCCGGCATCGCCATTGCCCTGGATGCGGCCACACTCTTCACCACGGCCGGGTTGCCCTGGGCGCCATGGCGCATGGGCGCGGGTGATCTGGCCGAGCTGTCGCGGCGGCTGCCATTGACCGAAGACGATGGGCAACGCATCCAGGCGCTGCTTGCGGTCCCACTTCCGGAGAGCCTGCGCCAGCTTCTGATGTGGATCATCGAGCATGGCGAGAAGGGCGAGCAGGAGGGCCTGCTCTGAACATCCCGACCCGACGCGCGGATCGAATGCTCAAAGATGCCTCCAATACTCCCGCATGCGCCGCCGCATGGCGGCGTCCGGCAGGCGGCCCAGCCCCGCGCCCATGTTCTCGTCCAGATGATCCGGGTTGCTTGTGGCCGGGATCGCGCAGGTGACGGCGGGGTGGCTCACCACCCACTTCAGGAAGAACTGCGCCCAGTTCGCGCAATCGATCTCGGCGGCCCAGGGCGGCAGGGGGCGGCCGGCAACCCGGTGGAACAGGTTGCCGCCATCGAACGGCCGGTTCGCCACCACCGCCACGCCGCGCTCGGCGGCCAGGCGCAGCAGCGGCTCGGCGCTTGCGTCGACGAGGTTGTAGGTGATCTGCAGCACGTCCAGGGGCTCGTCGCGCAACAATGCCGCCACCTCGTCGTGGCGCCGGCCGTGCGAGGTGGAAATGCCGATGTGGCGCAGCAGTCCGCGTTCGCGCGCGGCGCGCAGGGTCTTCAGATGGGCGCGCCAGTTGAGCAGGTTGTGCACCAGCACCACGTCCAGACCGGGCAGGCCCCAGAGCCGCAGGGAATCCGCCAACTGGCGCGGGCCGCCGGCGTCAAGCGGGGTCCAGATCTTGGTCGCGGCAAACACCCGCTCGCGTCCGGGCAAGTCCGCCAGCAGGCGGCCCAGCAGCCATTCGGCGCGGCCGTACATGGGCGAGGAATCGACCATGCCGCCGCCGTGCGCGAGAAAGCGGCGCAGCACCTCGCCGCGCCGGCGCACCGCCTCGTAATCGTCGCCGACGTCGAAGGTCAGCCAGGTGCCCAGGCCGATCACCGGCAGGTCCGGGCCGCCGCGCGGCATGGCTTTGCGCAGACGCCCGACCGTCGCCGCGACTACCGCTGCCGGCAGCATCAGCGCGGGCATGAGGGTAAGAAAATGCCGGCGATCCATGCTCGGCTTGACCGCTCTACCGGGACGAGGTTCCAACAGGGCAGGCCGATGCGGAACCGAAACCCAAGCGTTCCCCCACACACAAACCCAGGAAGCCGAATCGCTTGGGGATGCGACGGGTCGATCTCCGCAAGAGGCTCGACTTTTCCACGTTCTCTGGCTCAAGTCCCCTGTCATACGGCCTGGTGACTTGGCGTTACACTCACGCATCCGCCTTTTTGGAGCTCACCATGTCCGACATCAGAATTCCCGGCGCCCTGGCCGAACGTCTGGATCGGGTCGCGGCGACATCCGGACGCCGCGCCGCAAGCATCGTCCGGGAAGCCCTGGAAAAACAACTGGATTACGAAGAATGGTTCGCCAAGGCGGTACAAGAAGGTTTTGCATCGGCAGACAGGGAGGGCTGGCTGAGCCATGAAGAATCCAAAAACCTTCTCAAGGCGCGCATCGAAGTCCACAAGCGCCACTCTCGCAAAGCGGCTTGAATGGTCGCCAGGGCGCACGAGGATAAATTCCAGGCGTGGCTGCACCACGCCCGCCGCTATCCCTGACACCCCATGCCCGCCCACGCCGCCCTCCTCGACCTGGTCGCCCGCTTCCGCGCGCAACTGTCCGACTACAAGCGCGACCTCAAGGACTTCGATTGGGTGTCTATTCCCCCCTCGGCACAGCACGCTCGATAAGGCCCATGGCCGCATCGAGGAACGCAGCATCCGCACGACGACGGCCCTCAACGGCTACCTGAACTTTCCGCATGTCGGTCAGGCTTTCCTGATCGAGCGGCGGGTCTTCTGCCCGAAGACCGGGCGTGAACGTTTCGAGCAAGCGTTTTGCCTGACGGACATGACCCCGGCCGCTGCTTCCCCCAGCCGCTTGCTGGAACTCCATCGCGGCCACTGGGGCATCGAGAATCGCTTGCATTGGGTCCGCGATGTGACCTTCGATGAAGATCGCTGCCAGGTGCGACAAGGCCACGGCCCACAAGTGCTGGCGAGCCTGCGCAACTTCGCCATCGGTCTGCTGCGCCCCCTGATCCGCGGCGCCCGGACCTCCATCGCCGGCGCGCTGCGCTATTTCGCGGCGCGACCGCGCGCCGCACTTTCCATCTTGCTTGGCTGACCGCTACGCGCCGGGATACCCCCACAACAGGGGGGCGATCCTCGTCGCCCCATCGGCATTCACGAGGCCTTCTGGCTGCCGCTGTCCCGCAAAATAGCGGCTCCCTCGCCCACCAGACCACGTCGGCCTTCTTCATCCATCAGCCAGATCATCCGAGCGTTCCCTGCCACGCCGATTTCACCAGTTGGATGACGTGGTCCTGCGGATCATCCTCCCACGCATTGCGCTATGAACCCGAAAGGTAAACACTTGCCGCTTTGCAGAGAGGTCGCCATGTCCCATCCCACTCCGTTCCCCCGCCACCACTACACGCGCATCTGGCTGTTCGCCCTGCTGGCCATGTTCTGGCTGCTGCATGCCGCGCCCGCGCGGGCCGCCGCCGAAGCCGACACCTACGACCAGGACTCCATCGTCAAGGAGGCCGAGCGTTTCTTCGGCGAAACCACCGAGGGCCTGGCCAAGGTCATCGAGAAGGCCTTCAAGGAGCAGGGCCGGCCGGTGGGCTACATCAAGGGCGAGGAGCTGTCCGCCGCCATCACCGTGGGCCTGAGCTACGGCAAGGGGGAACTCCAGATGAAGAACGGCCAGAACGCCCGCGTGTTCTGGCAGGGTCCCTCGGTGGGCTTCGACCTGGGCCTGAACGCCTCCAAGGTCTTCATCCTGGTCTACAACCTGAAGGACATCAACGCCATCTACCAGCGCTTCCCCGGTGTCGACGGCAGCCTCTACTGGCTGGCCGGCGTGGGCATGAACTACCAGCAACGCGACCAGATCGTGCTCGCCCCCATCCGCCTGGGCGTGGGCTGGCGCGCCGGCGCCAGCGTGGGCTACATGCGTTACACGCGGGCACGCACCTACAACCCGTTCTAGCCGACAGGATTGACGCCATGATCCGCCAGCAGGACATCCTCGACGCCTTCCACTTCCGTCACGCCTGCAAAACCTTCGACCCCGCGCGCAAGATCAGCGAGGCGGATTTCCGCTTCATCCTCGAGACCGGCCGCCTGTCGCCCAGCTCCTTCGGCCTGGAGCCCTGGCGCTTCCTGGTGATCCAGGACAGGGCGCTGCGCGAGAAGCTGCTCGCCGTCGCCTGGGGCGCCGGCGGGCAGTTCCCCAGCGCCAGCCACGTCCTCGCCATCCTCGCGCGCGGCGAGGACATGCGGCCCGGCTCGGCCTACCTGGAGCGCCTGGTGCGCGAGGTGAAGCGTTTCCCCGAGGAGGTCATCGCCCGTCGCGACGCGTTCTACCGGCAATTCCAGGAGTCGGATTTCGATCTGCGCGAACCCCGCGCCCTGTTCGACTGGAGTTGCCGTCAGTGCTACATCGCCCTGGCCAACATGATGACCGCCGCCGCCCTGATCGGCATCGACTCCTGTCCCATCGAGGGCTTCAACCAGGCCGGCGCCGAGCGCATCCTGGCCGAGGCCGGCCTGCTGGAAGACGGCCATTTCGGCCTGGCGGTGATGGTGGCCTTCGGCTACCGCGTCGATCCGGCTCCCGAGAAAACCCGGCAGAGCCTGGAACAGATCACGCGCTGGGTCTGATCGACGCCGCCGGCGCCATGCCGGGGTGGCGTGTCGTCAATCTGCGTCGGCCACCAAGGCCACTTCCGTCTCCGCCGTACCTCGGTCGATGCGCATCCAGACCTCGCAGTACTCGGTCAGGTCGTCCTCGGGGGTGGGGTCGTCGGCGCAGGCGCAGCCGGCGATGCGGGTGGTGAAGAACAGGCCCAGCTTGACGCTGAGCCGCTCCGGCGTCGCCTCGGCGCGCAGCACGCGCGCCCCCACCCGCGGCGAACTGACGTGGCTGCCCCGTGCCAGGGCATCGGCCAGGGGCAGCAGGGCGGCGTCCAGGCCTTCCACCTCCTGCTTGAGGACGCCGTCGAAGGCCGGCGTCCCCCAGGCCGCGAGGGCGCGCGGCAGGCGCATCAAGCTCGCTCCTCGGGCGGGGGGACGCGGCTTACCGCATGGCCGCGTCGAAGCGGCGGTTGACCTCGTTCCAGTTCACCACGTTCCACCAGTTGGTGACGTAGTCCGCGCGCTTGTTCTGGTACTTCAGATAGTAGGCGTGCTCCCACACGTCCAGGCCCAGGATGGGGGTGCCGCGCTGGATTTCGGGCAGATCCATGAGCGGGTTGTCCTGGTTGGCGGTGGAACTGACGGCGAGCTTCTTGTCCGGGGTGACCATCAGCCAGGCCCAGCCGGAGCCGAAGCGGGTCATGGCGGCCTGGTCGAAACGCTTCTTCATCTCCGCCAGGGAGCCGAAGGCCTGGTCGATGGCCGCCGCCAGGGCCGCGCTGGGCGCGCCGCGCTGGCCTTCCGGCGCCATCACCTGCCAGAACAGGTCATGGTTGTAATGGCCGCCGCCGTTGTTGCGCACCGCCGTGTTGAATTTGGACATCTGCCCCTGCATCGCCTCCAGGGACATGCCCGCCAGTTCCGGATAGGTCTTGATCTGGGCGTTCAGGTTGTTGACGTAGGCGTTGTGGTGCCGGCCATGGTGGATTTCCATGGTGAGCTTGTCGATGTGCGGTTCCAGGGCGTCGGCCGCATAGGGCAGCGGCGCCAGGGTGAACTGGGCGCTGGCCAGCATGGGCACGAAGGCGGCGGCGAGGCCGAGCAATACGGAATGAGAACGCGCGGCGCGGGGCGCGCTGGGGATCTGCATCATGGAAGTCTCCGTGCGCCGGTCAAAACCGGCAGTGTGTTGTGAATGAAAGAGTCATACGTTGAAAGCTTAGCCAGCTACGGCGGCCCCGAGTCATGCGTGTGCATCCGCGAGGGTGCGGGCGAAGCGTTGACAGGGGTACGCGCGGGCCGGGTATTGAGCCGCGAAATACATGCCCCGTGCCGCGAGGTACGGGAGGTTCGGGGTGCCGAGGCTGTGGAGACAAGCCGAAGGCCACACCGATGCC
>JBBIIR010000031.1:0-11446 GCA_037446455.1 Hydrogenophilales bacterium
TTCCGGTCGGGCGCATGCGCAAGCTCAACATGGGCAAGGACTACCTCAGCGCCTTCACCGTCGGCGACCAGCTCCTCTGGGGCGCGGCCGAGCCCCTGCGCCGCATGCTGCGCATCCTGCTGGAAGCCTGATTTGGCGGGCCGATCCACGACCCGGCCGGAGGCCGGCGTGTCCGCGTTCGACCTGGCGGTGCTCGGCGCCGACGATCCTCTCGGTGAGGCCGTCCTGCGGATATTGGAGGAGCGGGAGGTGCCGGTCGGGCGGCTGTATGCCCTCAGCGTGGGAGAGGCCGACAGCAGCGTGACCTTCCGTGGCCGGGAGTGGCCTTGCGAGCCGGCCGAGGGCTTCGATTTCGGCCGCGCCCAGGCGTTGCTGGTGGCCAGCCGCACGCCCGGCGCCGCGCGTTGGCTCGAGGCGGCGCGCGCCCGCTGCCCGACCATGCCGATTCTCACGGTCGACGATCTCGATCCGGCTCCCGCGCTGGCGGTGGCGCGTGTGCTGCGCACGCTCACCGCGCTCGGCGGTGCGCTGTCGGCGGACGCCTTCGTCGCCCTGCCGGTGTCCTATGCGGGACAGGATGCGGTGGAGGAATTGGCCACCCAGTCGCGCGGCCTGTTCAACATGGACAGCCCGGATGCGGAGGTCTTTCCCCTGCGCATCGCCTTCAATCTGCTGCCGCACGATGCCGCCAGCGGCCCGCAAGACTTCGCGGATCGCCTGCGCGCCGCCTGTGCCCGGCGCGTGGACGACGCGTCGGTGGAGTTCAGCGTGGCCTGGGCGCCGCTGTTTTTCGGCGCGGCGGCGCAACTGCATGTGCGCGCCGACGCCGCGGTGGATGCCCATGCCCTGCGCGCGGCCTTGCGCCACAGGGACGATCTGGTCCTGATGGAAGCCGATCTGCCCGCCGCCACACCCACTCCGGCGACCGACGCGCAGGGCAGCGAGGCCGTGTTTGTCGGCCGCATACGCGGTGATGCCGGGCGTTTTCGCTTCTGGCTGGTGTTCGACCCCTTGCAGATGGAAGCGGGGGCGCTGGTGTCCGCCGTGGAAAATTGGATTGATCAGCCCGCGACTTCAATGCTAACGTGAGACGACATCAGGATATGCGCCTAAGCTCATGACACATTTAAGGAATTAGGCCATCTTGCCGATAAGGGACGGAGACTTTGACGTATTCCTGGGCCAAATTCAGTCGATAAAGGCGATGAGATGAATAAATCCATGAAAATCAGTGGGTTGGCGTGGGCGCTGCTGTTGGCGTCGGGGGCCGCCAATGCCGCCGGGCTGGGCAAGCTGACGGTTCAATCCGCTCTTGGACAGCCGCTCAGGGCGGAGATCGAACTGCTCTCCGTCAGCAAGGAGGAACTGGCCGACCTGTCAGCCAAGCTGGCCGGCTTCGAGGCCTACCGGCAGGCCCGCATCGAACGCGGCGAGGTCCTCAACAACCTGCGTTTCACGGTGGATCAGCGCGCCAACGGACAGCCCGTCGTGCGCATCACCTCTTCCGCCAACGTCGCCGATCCCTTCCTGGACCTGCTGGTTGAACTCAACTGGAGTTCCGGGCGCATCGTCCGCGAATACACCGTACTGCTGGATCCGCCCAGCGCCGCCAAGCCCGCCCAGGCGGCCAAGACGGTGGCCGCCGCCGAGCCCGCGCGCCCCGTCGAAGCGAAGCCGCAGCCCGCTCCCGAGGCGCCGCCGAAACCGAGGCCCGCGGCTCAGGCCGAAGCCGCCGCGGCGCCAGCGCCGCAGCGCTATGGCCCGGTGAAGTCCGGGGAAACCCTGCGCGCCATCGCCGGCAAGGTCAAACCGACGGAAGTCAGTCTCGAGCAGATGATGGTGGGCCTCTATCAGGCCAACAAGAGCGCGTTCAGCGGCGACAACATGAACCGCCTGAAGCGCGGGCAGGTCCTCAATGTGCCCGATGCCGGCACGCTGACGGCCACTCCGCAGCGGGACGCGGTGCGCAGCATCCGCGCCCACGTTCAGGACTGGCAGGCCTATCGTCGGCAGTTGGCCGAGGCGGCCGGCGCCGTCGCCCCGGCCGATGTGCCCGCCGCCACCGGCAAGATCACGCCCCAGGCCGAGGCGCGGCCGACCCCGCCGGCCGCTGGTCAGGATGTCCTCAGCGTTTCCAAAGGCGAGCCGGGTACCGCGACGGGCAAGGCGGACGCCAAAACCCAGGAGCGTCTGCGCGCCCTGGAGGAAGAATTGCTGTCCAAGGGCCGCGCCCTGCAGGAAGCCAACGATCGCGTGGGCCAGCTCGAGCGCAGCGTGCGCGACCTGCAGAAGATGCTGGAACTCAAGGCCCAGGAGGCGGGCAGGGCGCCGCCGCCCGTGGCGACTCCGGCTCCCGTCGAACCGCCCGCGGCCCCGGCGGAAGCTCCCGTTGCTCCCGCGGTGACTTCGCCCGCCCCCGCGCCGGTCCCCGCGGTGGTGCCGCAACCGACGCCAGCGGATTCGCCAAGCTGGTGGTCGACCTTCCTGGGCAACCCGCTGTATGTCGGTGGACTCATCGCCGCCGTCCTGCTCTCCGGCCTGCTCTGGATGATGATGGTCGGCAGCCGCCGCAAGCAGGGATTGAACAAGTTCGAAGACAGCATCATGACCGGCGGCGAATTCAAGAACAACGTCGTCTTCAATCCCCCCGCCGCGCCGCCGCCCGCCGGTGTGGCGACGGAAGGCAGCATGCTGCTGACCGATTTCAGCAAGCTGGGCATGGGCGCGATCGACAGCCATGAAGTCGACCCGATCGCCGAGGCCGAGGTGTACATGGCCTACGGTCGCGATGCCCAGGCCGAGGAAATCCTCAAGGAGGCGCTTGGCAAGGATCCCGGCCGCCACGAGATCGCGCTCAAACTTCTGGAGATCTACGCCGCGCGCAAGGACACGGTGCTGTTCGAGAACACCGCCAGCGAGCTGTACGCCGGCCTGGGTGGCCAGAACACCCCGGTCTGGCAGCGTGCCGCCGAGATGGGGCGTTCCATCGACCCGGACAACCCGCTGTATCGCGCGGGCGGCATGGCGGAGGCCCCGGCCGCGCTCGGCGCCGTCGGTCTTGCCGCCAGCGCGGCGGGCCTCGCGGCCGCCGCCGCCGAAGCGGCGCCCGCGCCCGCTCCGGCCGATCTGTCCCTGGATTTCGTCCGTGAACCCGCCGCGAAGGCGGCCGAGCCCGACACCTCCATGCCCGATCTGGGCCGGGACGCGGAACCGCTGACCTCCCTCGCCTCCGAGGCGCAGGTCGCGCCAGCGATCGAGCCGTTCGCGGAGTCCCTTCCTGCGGACCTGGGCGCGGAGATCGAGGCCGGCCTGCCCGAGCCCATGCCAGCTCCGGCGGCCGCTGAGGAGGCGTTCGCCGAGACGCCGCTGGAAGACATGATGGAAGCCTTGACGGCCGCCCCCGTCGAGGAAGAGAGCATGCCGGCAACGGTAGCGGAGACCCCGACCGAGGAGGTGCCGGTGCTGGACCTTTCCGGCATCGATCTCGATCTGCAAACCGCCGAGGCGCCGGCCATCGAGGAATTCGCGGCCGCGCCGGCGCCCGCCATGGATTTCGAGCCGACCGCGCTGCCCGACGAAGCTCCGGCCGCCGCGGCCGAAGCCGAGCCTCAGTCCGCGCCCGCCGAAGGCGGCATCGACCCCGAATTGCGCGAGGAAGTGAACACCAAGCTGGATCTGGCCCGGGCCTATCTGGAAATGGGCGACCGCGAAGGCGCCCGCGAAATCCTGCAGGAAGTGCTCAACGAGGGGGATGCCGGCCAGAAAGCCGAGGCTGGAAAGCTCATCGCCGAGGCGGGCTGATTGCACCCCGCCAGTCGCATCCTGACCTACCTCATCGCAGCCCTGGCAACCCCAGGGCTGCCTTTTTTCATGGTTGCGTTGCTGACGCTTGCCGCGCTGCCGCTTCTCGCCGTCCTCCGCCGCGCTCCCTTCCGCCTGATGTGGCGCGCGCGCTGGCTGCTGCTGGTGCTGGTCCTGGGCTATGCCTATGGCCTGCCGGGAGAACCTCTGCTGCCCGCGCTCGGCGACTACTCGCCCAGCCATGCAGGCTTGCTGCATGGCGCCCAGCAAGCGCTGCGCCTGTTGCTGCTGCTGCTCTGGCTGGACATCCTGGTGCTGGCCCAGCCCAGCGAGCGTTTACTCGAAGGCCTTTATTGGCTGGCCGCGCCGTTTTCGGCGCTGGGCGTCGACAGCCGGCGCGCCGCCCTGCGGCTGGGCCTCACGCTGCAAGCCATCGAACGCCTGGAACGCGGGCGCGGCAATCTTGCGCGTTTGCTCGACGCCGACGCCGGCGATGACTTGCCCGGCGGTTTCTCCATCCGCATGCACCCCCCGCGTCCCCTCGACCTGCTCGCGCCGACGGCGTTGCTGGGCGCGCTCCTGGCCCCATGGCTGAACGCATAGCCCTGGGCCTGGAGTACGACGGGCGCGGCTTTTGTGGCTGGCAGACACAACCGGGCGGCTGCGCGGTGCAGGATCACCTGGAACGCGCGCTCGCCTTGATCCAGTGTGAACCCGTGCGCACGGTGACCGCCGGGCGCACCGATGCCGGCGTGCATGCCCTCGGCCAAGTCGCGCATTTCGACAGTCCGCGCCCGCGCCCGCCGGCCGCCTGGGTCAAGGGCGTCAACGCCCATCTGCCGGACGGCATCGCCGTGCGCTGGGCGCGTGCCGTGGCGCCGGATTTCGATGCCCGCCGCCATGCCCTGGAACGCGCCTATGTCTATCTGCTGCTGAACCGGCCCGTGCGTCCGGCGCTGTTGCATGGCAGGGTAGGGTGGGTGCACGGCGCCCTGGATGAGACGGCAATGGCGACGGCCGCCGCCAGCCTGCTCGGGGTGCGCGATTTTTCCGCTTTCCGCGCCGCCGAGTGCCAGGCCAGGAGCCCCGTGCGCGAACTGCGCCGGGCCGGCGTGAGCCGCCGCGGCGACCTGCTGCGCTTCGAATTTCGCGCCAATGCCTTCCTGCACCATCAGATCCGCAACATGCTCGGCGCCCTGGTCTGGGTGGGCTTGCGGCGCCGCCCCGTCGAGTGGGTGGCGGAGGTACTGGAATCGCGCGACCGCGCCCGCGGCGCCGCCACCTTCGCGGCGGATGGCCTCTACCTGACGGAAGTGGAATACGATGCGTCCTGGAACCTGCCCGCCGAGGCCGGCTCTCCTGAACTCCTCCTACCCGGATTCTGATTGCGTCGGCATGACCCGAGCCAAGATCTGCGGCATCACCCGCATCGAGGACGGCCTGGCGGCCGCGCGCGCAGGCGCCGACGCCATCGGCCTGGTCTTCCATGCGCGCAGTCCGCGCAATGTCGACGCGGAACGCGCGGCGGCCATCGTCGCCGCGCTGCCGCCCTTCGTCGCCAGCGTCGCCCTGTTCGTGAACCCGGCAGCCGTCGAGGTGGAGGCGGTCCTGCGCCGCTTTCGCCCCGACCTGCTGCAATTCCACGGCGAGGAATCCCCCGAATTCTGCCGTGCCTTCGGCGTGCCCTACCTGAAGGCCGCGCGGGTGAGGCCGGGGGTCGATTTGCTACAATTCGCCGCCTTGTATGCCGATGCCCGCGGCCTGCTGCTGGATGCCTGGAGCGAGGGCGCGCATGGCGGCACCGGCGAGCGGTTCGACTGGTCGCTGATCCCGCCGCACCTGTCCAGGCCGGTGATCCTCGCCGGCGGCCTGCATGCCGGCAACGTGGCCGCGGCGATCCGCGCCACGCGGCCCTGGGCGGTGGACGTCAGCAGCGGCGTGGAGGCCGTGAAGGGCATCAAGGACGCGGCGAAGATCGCCGCCTTCATGAAGGAAGTGCGTAATGCAGATGCATGATTTGCCGGATGCCCGCGGGCATTTCGGCCCCTACGGCGGCGTCTTCGTCGCCGAGACCCTGATGGCCGCCCTCGACGAGCTGCGGCGCGAATACGAGGCCGCCCGCGAGGATCCCGATTTCCAGGCGGAATTCCGCCATGAGCTGCGCCATTACGTGGGCCGCCCCAGCCCCATCTACCACGCCCGGCGCTGGTCGGAAAAACTGGGCGGCGCGCAGATCTACCTGAAGCGCGAGGACCTCAACCACACCGGCGCGCACAAGATCAACAACACCATCGGCCAGGCCCTGCTCGCCCGGCGCATGGGCAAGAAACGCGTCATCGCCGAGACCGGCGCCGGTCAGCACGGCGTCGCCTCGGCCACCGTGGCGGCGCGTTACGGCATGGAATGCGTGGTCTACATGGGCGCCGAGGACATCAAGCGGCAGTCGCCCAACGTCTATCGCATGAAGCTGCTGGGCGCCGCCGTGGTCGGCGTGGAGTCGGGCTCGAAGACCCTGAAGGACGCCTTGAACGAGGCCATGCGCGACTGGGTGACGAACGTCGAATCCACCTTCTACATCCTCGGCACCGCCGCCGGGCCGCATCCCTATCCCATGCTGGTGCGCGACTTCCAGTGCGTCATCGGCGAGGAGTGCAAGGCGCAGATGAACGAGATGCTGGGCCGCCAGCCGGACGCCGTGATCGCCTGCGTCGGCGGCGGTTCCAACGCCATCGGCATCTTCCATCCCTATATCCCGGTCGAGGGCGTGCGCCTGATCGGCGTCGAGGCGGGCGGCGAGGGCGTCGCCAGCGGCCGCCATGCCGCGCCCCTGTCGGCGGGCACGCCGGGCGTGCTGCACGGCTTCCGCAGCTACCTCATGCAGGACGCCAACGGCCAGATCATCGAGACCCATTCGGTCTCCGCCGGCCTCGACTATCCCGGCGTCGGTCCCGAACACAGCTGGCTCAAGGACAGCGGCCGTGCCGAGTACGTGGCGATCAACGACGACGAGGCCCTGCGCGCCTTCCACGACCTCTGCCGCTTCGAGGGCATCATTCCCGCCCTGGAATCCAGCCACGCCCTGGCGCACGCCGCCAAGATCGCGCCGACCCTGGACAAGGACCGCATCCTGCTGGTGAACCTGTCCGGCCGCGGCGACAAGGACATCAACACCGTCGCCCGGCTGTCGGGCATCGAGCTCTGACATGTCGCGCATCGCCGCCACCTTCGCCGCCCTCAAGGCGGCCCACCGCAAGGCCCTGATCCCCTTCATCACCGCCGGCGATCCGGCCCCCGCGCAGACCGTCCCGCTGATGCACGCCCTGGTGGCGGGCGGGGCGGACATCATCGAGCTGGGGGTGCCGTTTTCCGACCCGATGGCCGACGGTCCCACCATCCAGCGCGCCAGCGAGCGGGCGCTGAAGCACGGCGTCGGCCTGCGCGACGTGCTGGCGATGACCGCCGAATTTCGCAAGACCAATACCGCCACGCCGGTGGTGCTGATGGGCTACGCCAATCCGATCGAGGCCATGGGCTGGGAGGCTTTTTGCGCCGCCGCCCGCGACGCCGGGGTGGACGGCGTGCTGACCGTGGATTACCCGCCCGAGGAGGCGGCCGACTTCGCCGCGCTGTGCGCGGCGGCGGGGTTGGACAACATCTACCTGCTGGCGCCGACGACGCCGCCGGCGCGCCTGGCGGCCATCACCAGGCAGGCGCGCGGCTTCGTCTATTACGTGTCGCTGAAGGGGGTGACCGGCGCGGCCAACCTGGATCTGGCGGAAGTGGCCGAGCGGGTGGGCATGATCCGCGCCGAGGCCGGCCTGCCGGTCGGCGTGGGTTTCGGTATCCGCGACGCGGAGACCGCGCGCCAGGTGGCCGCGGCGGCCGACGCCGTGGTGATCGGCTCGCGCATCGTGCAGGAAATCGAACAGTCCAGCGACGCCGCGCGCCTCGACAACGTCAGGCTTTTTCTGGCCGGCGTGCGCGCGGCGCTGGATCGTTGAGCGGATTGGCGATGCGCACGTCCCTCCCCCCCCAACCCCTTTTATCCCCGAATGGGGGCTCCCGCTTGCGGGAGAGGGGAGCTTCAAGCGCCGCCGTGCGGCGTTCGACAAGGATGCGACCATGAGCTGGTTCCAGAAAATCATCCCGCCCAAGATCAAGCGCCGCGAGTCCGCCAAGAAGGTGGTGCCGGAGGGACTGTGGAGCAAATGCCCGAGCTGCGAGGCCGTGCTCTACGCCGCCGACCTGGAGGGCAACCATCACGTCTGTCCGCAGTGCGCCCACCATCTGCGCATCGGCGCGCGCAAACGGCTGGACATCCTGCTCGACGAGGAAGGACGCAACGAGATCGGCGCCAATGTGCTGCCGATCGACCCGCTGCGCTTCAAGGACAGCCGGCGCTACCCGGATCGTCTTTCCGAAGCCGTGCGCGAAACCGAGGAGCAGGACGCACTGGTGGTCATGGAGGGGCGCCTGTTCGGCCTGCCGGTGACGGCGGCGGCCTTCGAGTTCCGTTTCATGGGCGGTTCCATGGGCTCCGTCGTGGGCGAGCGTTTCGTGCGCGGCGTGGAAGCCTCGGTGCGCGGCAAGAAGCCCTTCATCTGCGTCGCCGCCAGCGGCGGTGCGCGCATGCAGGAAGGCCTCAACTCGCTCATGCAGATGGCCAAGACCTCGGCCGCCCTGACCCAGTTGTCGGCCAACCGCCAGCCTTTCATCTCGGTGCTGACCGATCCGACCATGGGCGGGGTGTCCGCCAGTTTCGCCATGCTGGGCGACGTCATCATCGCCGAGCCCAAGGCGCTGATTGGTTTCGCCGGCCCCCGCGTGATCGAGCAGACCGTGCGGGAAACCCTGCCGGAGGGCTTCCAGCGCGCCGAATTCCTGGTGGAGCACGGCGCCGTCGATCTCATCGTCGATCGCCGTGAAATGAAGAAGACCCTCGCCCGCCTCTGCGCCCAGCTGAGCCGCAAGACCAGTCCGGTCTGATGCGCGGGCGGGCATGGCGCCGTGGCCTGAAGTGAACGCGCCCGACTCCCTGGCCGCCTGGCTGCGCCTCCTGGAGAGCCGCCAGGGGCAGGCCATCATGCTGGGCCTGGAGCGGGTGGCTCTGTTGCGCGACCGGCTCGACCTGCATTTCGCCTGTCCGATCATCACGGTCGGCGGCACCAACGGCAAGGGTTCCACCTGCGCCTATCTGGAATCCGCGCTGGCGGCCGCCGGCTATCGCGTCGGCTGCTACACCTCGCCGCATCTGCTGCGCTACAACGAGCGCGTCCGCGTCGACGGCGCCGAGGCCACGGATGCCGAGTTGTGCGCCGCCTTCGCGGCGGTGGAGGCGGCTCGCGGCGACACGCCCCTGACCTATTTCGAGCAGGGCACGCTGGCCGCCCTCTGGCTGTTCCAGCGGGCCGGTGTCGAGGCCATGGTGCTGGAGGTGGGCCTGGGCGGCCGCCTGGATGCCGTCAATGCCTGGGAGGCCGACTGCGCCGTGGTCACCAGCGTGGATCTCGACCATCAACAGTTCCTCGGCGACACGCGCGAGGCCATCGGCTTCGAGAAGGCCGGCATTTACCGTGCCGGGCGCCCCGCGATCTGCGGCGACCCGGCGCCGCCGCTCAGCCTGAAGCGACATGCCGAGGCGCTGGGCGCGCGGTGGCTGTGCCTGAACGAAGCGATCCAGGTGAGGGTGGACGATGCCGGCTGGATCTGCCGGGTCGAGCATCGCGCCTATCCGGCGCTGCCGCGCCCGGCCCTGCCCGGGCGTCATCAATATGCCAACGCCGCCTGCGCCGTCGCCGCCCTCGACAGCCTGCGCGCGCGCCTGCCGGTCGCCGTCAACGCGCTGCGGCAGGGCCTGGCCGGCGCCCGCCCGCCGGGCCGTTTTCACATCGTCGGCCGCCAGCCGCTGCGCATCCTCGACGTCGCGCACAATCCGCATGCGGCGCGCGCCCTCGCCGACAATCTTGCCGACCTGCCGTCCGGCGGGCGCGTCCTCGCGGTGTTCGCGATGCTCGCGGACAAGGATGTGGAGGGGGTGATCGCGCCGCTGCTGGGCCGCTTCGATCACTGGCACGTGGCCGGACTGGCCGGTCCGCGCGGACTCGCCGGCACGGATTTGCTGGCGCGCCTGCTGGCCATGGGGGCCGACGCCAGCCTGCATGCCGACGTCGCGCGGGCATGGCATCAGGCCTGCCGACAGGCGGAACCGGCTGATACAATTCTCGCCTTCGGCTCTTTCCATACCGTGGCCGAGGTACTGGCGGAAACCACAGGCGGACCCTGCATCACCCATGGCTGATTCGAAGATTCTGACCCAGCAAGAGATGGCCCTGCGACGCCGCGCGCGGCGCCGACTGGTGGGCGCCGCGGCCCTCGCGCTGGCGGCCGTGGTGGTGCTGCCGATGCTGTTCGATACCGAGCCCAAACCTCTGGGGCCGGACGTGGAGGTGCGCATCCCCGCGCAAGACGCTCCGTTCGAGCCGCTGCCGGCCGCACCCGCCGCCGCGCCGCCCGTCGCGGGCGCGGATCCCGTTCCGCGGGAGGCGGAGCCGACCCTGCCGCAGGCCGCCGCGCCGAAGCCCGCCGAGGAAGCGCCGCCCGCGCCAGCGGACAAGCCAGCGCCCGCGCCCAGCCCCGAGCAGAGCGCGCCCGCCAAGCCGGCGACAAAACCCGCGCAGCCCGAGACGCCTCCGGCGGCGCCGGCGAAGGCCGAGGCCGCGCCAGCCCAAGGCTATTTCCTGCAGCTCGGGGCTTTCGCCAGCGAGGCCAACGCCCGCCAATTGCAGGCCAAGGCGCAGGCCGCCGGTTTCAAGGCGGCGGTACAGTCGCTGAACGGTCAACACCGGGTGCGCGTGGGTCCCGTCGCCGAGCAGGCGAAGGCGCTCGACTATCAGGCGCAACTCAAGGCCAAGGGCTTCAGCCCGGTGCTGGTCAATCCCTGAGCCCGCGTCATGCAGAAACTCCGCCGCAGCGTCCAAGCTTCGTTCGTGCGCCAGGCGACACTTCCCGGTGTGACGGCCATCCCGGCCGTCGCCCTCCGATCCATCCACCCCGACGCGCCGGAATAGGCGCCCAGCGAGGTTCGGCGACATGTGCGGCATCGTAGGCATCTTTTCCCGGCAGCCCGTCAACCAGGCGCTCTACGACGGTCTGCAGCTCCTGCAGCATCGCGGCCAGGACGCGGCCGGCATCGCCACCATGGACGGCGGCATGTTCCACATGCACAAGAACCTGGGCATGGTGCGCGACGTGTTCCGCACGCGGGACATGCGCAACCTGCTGGGTAACGTCGGCATCGCCCATTTGCGCTACCCGACGGCGGGTTCCGCCTCGAGTCCGGCCGAGGCGCAGCCGTTCTACGTCAATTCGCCCTTCGGCATCGTCCTCGCCCACAACGGCAATCTCACCAATACCGACACGCTGCAGCGGGAGTTGTTTCTGGACGACCTGCGTCACGTGAACACCAACTCGGATTCCGAGGTGCTGCTCAATATCCTGGCGCACGAACTGCAGGAAGCCGTGCAGGGCCATCGCCTGACCGCCAACGATGTCTTCGCCGCGGTCACCGGCACCCACCGCCGTTGCCGCGGCGCCTACGCGGTGGTGGCCATGGTCGCCGGCTTCGGCCTCTCGCCTTCCGCGATCC